>DAVZKM010000171.1:0-4182 GCA_052272245.1 Eubacterium sp. | reverse complement strand
TGTAATTCATACCTTTCCTCCTGTTGACATCTCCTCTGTGTCTTAACAGCCGCCCGATGCATTTGAAAACGGCGTTATAACAGGCAAGGGACTTTCCTACGGCGGTTCGCTTATAAGACCTGAGGCTACGGGTTACGGTGCGGTTTATTATCTTTGTGAAGTTTTAAAGCACGAAAACGACAAGCTGAAAGGCAAAACAGTTGCAGTTTCGGGATTCGGCAACGTGGCTTGGGGTGCTTGCAAAAAGCTTGCAGAGCTTGGCGCAATTCCTGTTACAATTTCAGGTCCTGACGGATATGTTTACGACAAAGACGGAATTATTACCGAGGAAAAAATAAATTATTTACTTGAAATGCGTGCCTCCGGCAGAGACAGATGTGAGGATTATGCCGAAAAATTCGGCGTTCCTTTTTATAAAGCTCAAAAGCCTTGGAGCGTTAAGGTTGATATAGCAATGCCTTGTGCAACTCAAAATGAAATCGGTATTAAAGAGGCTAAACAAATCATTGCAAACGGCACAAAATACTACATTGAGGTTGCAAATATGCCGACAACAGAGGAAGCGCTCAATTATCTTTCGGATATGGACAGTGTTGTTGTTGCTCCGTCAAAGGCTGTTAATGCAGGCGGTGTTTGCGTTTCGGGTCTTGAAATGAGCCAAAACAGCCAAAGACTTTCTTGGACGGCAGAGGAGGTTGATGAAAAGCTCCACAATGCTATGATTAACATTCACAAGCATTCCGTTGAAGCTGCCGAGAAATACGGTCTTGGCTATGACCTTGTTGCCGGCGCCAACATTGCAGGCTTTGAAAAGGTTGCAGAAGCCATGATGGCTCAGGGTATTTATTAATACTGAAAAATGATTGGCAAAGAGTAATCTTACGCATTGATTTTTATAACAATTCATTTTCATATTGTTTAATATGTCTGTATTCTCTTGGCATAACAAAACCTCCTATGGTAGTTTTTATTCTACCATAGGAGGTTCTTTTTTTATTATTCAGCCTTGCAAGCATCAAGTGCCTTTGTGATAGCCTCTTTATCCATATTTTGACCGATAAATACAATTTTGTTGACCCTGTCTCCATACTTTTCGTCCCATGCAGCTGCAATATCAGGATTCATTGCAAGAATTTGCTCTTGCTGATTCTTTGGCATACAAGCAATCCATTTACCGTCGTCTGTTGCGGTTTTCTGCTTACCGCTTTGCTCGAAAATATAAGCCGTTTGAGGGTCATTTTTAATCCAGAAAAGTCCCTTTGCTCTGATAACCTCTTTAGGATAGTGAGCAAAAACGAAGTTTTCAAACTTCTTTTGGTCAAGCGCAGGGAGCGACTCGTAAACAAATGTACCTATGCCGTATTCCTCGCTCTCACCTTCATCTTCATCCTCTTCTTCGCCCTCCATAGCTTTAAGCCATCCCGGTGAATTGAGAATTTTCTCATAATCAAAACTTTCTGTTGAAAGAATATCGGAAACAGGAACGTCACCGAAAGTTGTTTCAATAATCTTAGCCTCAGGCTGTAAAGTTTTAATAACCTTAAGCACCTTTTCCTTATCCTCGTCACTGATTTGGTCAATCTTATTAAGAACAATTGTTGTGCAATATTCAATCTGTTCTACAAGAAGATTTTCGATATCGTCCTCATCCTTATTTTCTTTAAGAAGAGCGACGCCGGAAAGAAACTCATCAACCATTCTGAGAGAGTCGACAACCGTGACAATATTATCAAGATAACAAACTGCAGGAAGCTCGCTTCTCGGGTCAGTTCCGTCAAGCATACAAATTGAGCCTGCAATCGGACCCGGCTCGCAAATACCGCTTGCCTCGATAAGAATATAGTCAAATCTGCCGCTTGTTGCAAGCTGAATAATCTGCTTCATAAGGTCAACCTTAAGTGTGCAACAAATACAGCCGTTTGAAAGAGGAACAAGATTTTCATCCTTTTGAGTAACGTTGCCGCCTTTTGCGATAAGAGAAGCGTCAATATTAACTTCGCCGATATCATTAACAATAACAGCCACCTTATATCCCTCTTGGTTTGCAAGAACGTGATTTAGAAGAGTAGTTTTGCCTGCTCCGAGATAACCTGTTAAAAGAGTAACAGGAATTTGTTTTTTCTTATTTACCATTTTTAACATCTCCTTTATTTTTACAAGAATATAATAACACCTTTGTCAAGTAGCTTCTATCATATTTTGTTAATAAAAAAAGACTTTGAAAAAGAAAATACAATTCGCTTTCTCAAAATCTTAAAAAAATTATTTACTTTCCTTGTTGTCGTCGGAGGTTTTATCTCCCCTGCCCTTAATTTTTTCAATAAGCTTTTTTAATCCCAACGTAATCGCAACACAAAGCGGAAAATACGGTGTAAACGGACCTGCCCAAAATACCAAATAAGCGCTTGCAATGCCCATCGCCCATTTTGACTTAAACACAAAATAAAGAATATAACCGAGCCAAACGGGAGCATACATTAAAACAACAACTATAACAAAAAGCACGAGCGTATGCCAATCCTTGCACTCGCTCCACACCCATTTGCAAAAATTAATAAATTTATTTTTCAGTTTTTCAAACAACTTTTTCGTAACCGTAACCTCTTAATGTTTTATTTGTTTCTTATTTTATTTTTTTACTTTGAGTAAACCAAAGCGCCACGCTTAAGGAAATTCCGCCGATTAAATTTCCGATAGTTACAGGAAGCTCGTTAGTGATAAAAAAGTTATACCAATTAAGACTTTCAACTTCTATGCCATATTCCTTAAGTGCAATAATGCCCGCAGGGATATAAAACATATTTGCAACGCTATGCTCAAAGCCGCTGATTACAAAGACCATAATCGGCATAAACAAAGCGACGATTTTGCCTGCTGCGCTCTTTGTTGTCATTGACATCCAAACAGCCGAGCAAACCAAAACATTACACAAAATTCCTCTGATTATTGCGTCACCAAAGCCTATTTCGCATTTTTTAGTTGCAATATCAACTATGTTCTGCGCAAGCGCACCGTCAAAAGCAGACAATGTATGCCCATATACAGCCATCAAAGCCACAAGAATACTTCCAACAAGATTTCCGATATAAACAATTATCAATGTTCTGATGAATTTAAGCACATTTGTTTTTCTTTCAAGCACAGATATTGTAATAAGGCAATCGCCCGTGAAAAGCTCAGCGCCGACTGCAACAACCATTGCAAGGCCTGCCGGAAAGACAGCACTCTGAATCAGCTTTGCAAACGACGAATTTTCAATCATACAAGACGCAGCTGAAGAACTAAGCCCGCCGAACGCAATAAACATACCCGCAAGAATAGCCAAAATAAAGCATTTTGCAATATTCATATTGCATTTGTTATAACCGATTTCTATGTAGTTATGCTCAATTTCTTTTGAAGATATCATATAAGCCCTTTCAAATAAACGTTTATCAATTTATTATTTTGCTATTACATTATAAACAATTTTTCTTTCAATATCAACAGAAAATCCGAAAGTTTAGTTGTATCATTTGCCATAAATAATCATTCCTTTATCACCCTTATCATCCAACTTGACCTCACCAAGTTCTCTGATTTTGAAGAGGATATGAAAAAAGCACCCTGAAAGGATGCTTGAATCAATAATGTTATTTAGTTATAAAACGGCATAAAAATAGCACCTTGCATTTGATTGCATAGGTGCTATTGTTCTCTTTCACTTAATATTCTTTTTTTCATTTCCTCTAACTCGGCATCAAGTTCTGCAATTGTTTTATCTTTGCATTTTTCACGTATTTCATCAATGTCAACAAGCACATCATTTTCTTGCCATTTCACAATATCACCTCTATAACACTAAAATCATACAATTGTTGTAAATCCCTGTATGTATGCATCATACTATCATCCATATTGTAACCCATAGAGGCATATTTTTCAAGTTTTTTTATGAAAATTGCATTGTCAATTTCTGTTTTTGGTGGAGTATATCTATAAATGTTACCATTAAGTTACCATTAGAACAGTTTTATCTAATACTACATAGTGTTTGAAAACCCCATAAAATAAGGAAAAACCTACATAGTGCAGTTCTATGTAGGTTTATGTTTATTGGTGGAGATGAAGACGATAAATCCGAAACGGTATTAAGTTCTGATAATGTCAGGCTTTTAGCATTATCTTTGAAATTGAAATAAA
>DAVZKM010000170.1:0-4183 GCA_052272245.1 Eubacterium sp. | reverse complement strand
TGCAACCATCTTGCTGATAGCGCCCGGATTGTCAAGAACAGGGCAAGGACGAAGCATATTGTTTGAGAAAGGCTGATTACGCTTGTAAGCCATAAACAGCGGGCTTTGCAGCGCTTCAAGAACAGAATGCTCCTTAATATTAACATTAGAATAGTGAACGAAAGCGCAAGGCTCACAGTCACCGTTTGAATTGATATGGAAATAATGGCGGCCGCCTGCGATACAACCCTGAACATACTCGCCGTCGTTCCAGAAATCAAGAGCAAAAATAGACTTGGTATGACGCCACTCGTGCATTTTCTTATACATCAATGCACGCTGCTCGGGAGAAACCATGAGCTCTGTTACAGCACCGTTGCCTGTTGGCATATATGTAAAAAACCAAGCAAATTTAACGCCACGGTCAATAAGCCAATCCATATATTCATCAGATGCAAGCACATCTGTATTTTTGCTTGTGTAGCAAAGGGAAGCGCCGAAAGGAACACCCCTGTCTTTAAGTCTTTGCATAGCGGCAGTACACTTTTTAAATGTGCCCTGACCTCTTCTAAAGTCATTTTCATCTTCATATCCCTCAATTGAGAATGCAGGATAGAAGTTTCCGACCTCTTTAATTTCGTCAGCAAAGCTATCATCAATAAGAGTACCGTTAGTAAATGAAAGGAATGCACAATCCGGATTTTCACGGCAAAGGCGCATAAGGTCCTTTCTTCTCATTGTAG
This sequence comes from Eubacterium sp., assembly GCA_052272245.1. Classification (GTDB taxonomy): domain Bacteria; phylum Bacillota; class Clostridia; order Oscillospirales; family Acutalibacteraceae; genus Eubacterium_R. The sequence goes on along the minus strand of DAVZKM010000170.1, from coordinate 3,461 downwards.
GCTCACCGCCTGTATAAAGGTACATATAAGTGCCAAGTTCCTTGCCTTCTTTGATAATCCTTGCAAGGTCATCATAAGAAAGTGAGCTTGTGTGACCGTATTCTGCTGCCCAACAGCCTGTGCATTTAAGGTTACAAGCGGCAGTCGGGTCCATAAGAATAGCCCATGGAACGTTACAGCCGTATTTTTCAATAGCTGCCATTCTTTTTGTATAACTGTTAATTGCAACATTCATAAGAGGAGGAACAAGCTTTGTAAGCACGTGCTCATCCGTATTGCAAATCAAATCCTCTGCAAACTTCATCCAATTGTTATTAGGGTCATCCATAACCTTATGAAGTCCTGCATATGTTGAACGGTTCACCTTTTTAACGTCAAATTTTTCTACGAGATTGAGAATTCTCGGAGCGTTTCTCTTGAAATCCTTGCGTGCATATTTAACAGCCTGTTCAACTGCTACAGACGCAACCTTTTCCTTGAAAGAAGCCATAATTAAATCCTCTCTTAATCAACTGTTATAGTTAATTTTTAATATTTTATGCGTTGTCATATATTGAATTATATTACTTTTAATAAAAAAGTCAAGCAAATTTTTCGGTCTGCTTTTCAAAATAATAAACAAATCGATAAAAACTGCACTATATAATATGTTTTTAAAACATATTAAAATTAAAACCTGATTTGGAATTTAAGCCTGTAGGTCTTATCCGTCTTGTTTTTATACATATCGTTGCAATGAGCTCCCCAGCTGTCATATCCTCCGATACCTTGTTGCCTTGCAATAAGCCTTACAACGGTTTTGTTATATTCAGGAATATCCTTTTGGTGCCAAATATTTTCAATTTCCTTAGGAAGATAATGGCAGACATTAAGTTCCATTTGTGGCTCGGCAACTACCGAAAATACTTTTTTATTGCCGACAAGAGTAGCATATCTTACACCTGTTCTGTTGCCGCATTCCTGCGGTTTAAGATAGTCGACCCAAAGGTCATTTACAGTCGTGTTATAAAGACCTATTTTAGCGGCGTTGCATCTGTCAATATAGTTTTCTTCAGGACCGTTTCCGAGATATGTAAGATTTTCAAAATCTTTAGGAAGCTCGAAAAGAACTGAAACCTCGGGAATTTCAGGAAGCGATGCATCGGGATAAAACTGAAGGTCAACTTCCATACCCTTTGAAGTAATTGTATAAATCACCTGTGCCTTAGACTCAGGCTGTGTGCAAACGGTTGCACCGCCTGTGATAATAACCTTTTTGCCGTCCTCAAGCACCTTATAATTATTAATAGACCATTTTGTATTATTGAAAATACCCGGTGTATCGCCTGCGTCTCTCCAGCAACCGAGACGTGAGCCGGCTCTTGTGCCACGGTCATTATCGGTAAGTGCTCGCCAGAAATTAAGGCGCATAGGAGCACTCAAAAGTTCTTCGCCGCCGACCTTTATAGAATAAAGCTGATTGCGCTCTCTTCTTTCAAATCTTACGTTTACGTCATCACTTATTACTCGGAGTGAACCGTATGTATCATCAACAATAAGCGGTTGGTCAACCTCAAGCTCATCATATGTATTTTCAAATTCGTTTATTACAAATTGCTCCTCGGCAACAATGTGACCTGCCTTGCAATATGCATTATCGTCTTTTGTTTTTAGTTCGAGATTAAGATAACATTCCGTTCTTATTCTGCTAAGTTCAAGATCGATAACGGTCTTGTCACCCGGCTTAACGTCCAAAACGAGAGTACCGCTGCAAAATTCACCCTTGTCAGAGCTTTGGCTCCAATGAAGCTCATACTCATTAAGGTTAGTAAACATAAATTTATTTTTAACCTCAACTACTCCTCGAGCGGCATCAATAGCATTGAAATCAACATTTTGATAAAGCTTTTTTATCTCGCAAAGCTTAGGAGTGACCTTTCTGTCACCGAAAAGAAGCCCATTGCCGCAGAAATGACCGTCGTGCGGGTTTTCGCCGAAATCACCGCCGTAAGCAAGATATTCCTTACCGTTTTCATCCTTAGTAAGAATGCTTTGGTCAACCCAATCCCAAACAAAGCCGCCCTGCAAACAAGGATATTTGTCCCAAAGGCGTGTATATTCATCAGTCGAGCCGCAGGAGTTACCCATAGCGTGAGTATACTCGCAAAGGATATACGGTCTGCCGTCACGCTGAGTTACCGCATATTCTTCGCATTCCCAAGGTCTTGCATACATCTTTGACTGAACATCCGAAAGTTCCTTTTCATCAGGGGCACGGTGACATTCAAAATGAACAAATCTTGTTTTATCCGTATCCTTAATAAATTGATACATTTTCTTTGGAATAGCACCGCCGAGAGATTCGTTGCCAAGCGACCAGCAAACAACACTCGTTACATTCTTATCTCTGTTATATGTAGCCTTAATTCGCTCCATACAAGCCTTTTCCCATTCAGGACGTGACGCCGGAAGCTGAGGACAACCGACAATAGTCGACCAACCCGTTCCGTGAGTTTCCATATTATTTTCATCAATAACATAAAGACCGTATTCGTCGCAAAGCTCCAAAAACTTAGGGTCATTAGGATAATGAGAGGTACGCACAGCGTTCATATTGGACTTTTTCATCATCTCAATATCATAGCGCATAACCTCTTCACTCATATATCTGCCTGTGCGGCAATCAAATTCGTGCCTGTTAGTACCCTTAAATACTACTCTTTGATTATTGATACGAATAATTCCGTCCTTAATTTCAACTTTTCTGAAGCCGATTTTTTGGCTGATATACTCAATAGGCATACCGTTATCCTTAAGAGTAATTACCATCGTATAAAGATAAGGACTTTCGCTTGACCAAACATTAACATCGGTCACAATCGCCTTAAGTTTAGTTTGGTGATCCTCATTGGCATATTGGCTGTCAAGCGCAACGGTGTTGCCGTCTCTGTCAAGAATATTCAAATCAAGGCTGAGGCTTTCATAAGAGCCGTTAGTTTTAACAAGAATATCCGCATAGCCGTCGCTTAAAGTAACGTCAGGCTCGGCAATAACCTCAAAATCCCTGATATACTGCCTTTCGGTAGTATAAATATATACGTCACGGAAGATACCGCCTAAGCGCCACATATCCTGACATTCAAGCCAAGAGCCGGTGCACCAGCGATACACCTCAACACCTATAACGTTTGAGCCTTCCTTAATATATCTTGAAATATCAAACTCGCTTCTGTGGAAGGTTGACTCGCTGTATCCCACTCTTTCGCCGTTGATATAGAGGTAAAATGCAGACTCCACACCCTCAAAGCAGATTACAACTCGCTTATTCAGAAGCGATTTGTCAATATGTACTTTTTTAACATAGCAGCCTACGGGATTATGCTTAGTCGGTGCATTAGGCGGGCAAATATCCTCGCTTCCTTCCCAAGGGTAACGAACATTGCAATACTGCGCCTGGTCATAACCCTGCATCTGCCAAGAAC
>DAVZKM010000169.1:0-4256 GCA_052272245.1 Eubacterium sp. | reverse complement strand
ATGGCTCGACCCCGAAAAGACATCACCGTATGATTTCTTCCAGTATGGTAAATAGAATGAAGCTTATCGACAGATGGGCTTTAATGAATAATTCGACTAAAGAAAACATTGCCGAACACAGCCATTCGGTTGCAGTAATCGCACACGCACTTGCATTAATCGGCAATAAGAAATTCGGCAAAAGCTATAATGCCGAGCGTGCGGCCTTGCTTGCGCTTTATCACGATACTACAGAGGTCATAACAGGTGATATGCCTACTCCCGTTAAGTATTATAATGATGATATTAAGAATGTATACAAAGACATTGAGCGTATTGCAGGCAAAAGACTTCTTGATATGCTTCCCGAAGAATTTAGGTCTGATTATGAGCCGTTCTTTGAAAAAAAGGACGAGGATATAGAACTTTGGAAGCTTGTAAAGGCGGCTGATAAAATAAGTGCACTTATCAAATGTATTGAAGAATACAGAATGGGCAACCGTGAATTTGAAAAGGCACTTGAGGCTCAGCAAAAGAAAATTGAAGAAATTAATCTCGACGAGGTTAAATATTTCCGTGAGCATTTTCTTGATTCATACTATTTAACACTTGACGAGCATACAAAATAATTATGGAAACTGATATTTTGAACAGCAAAATCAAATCAAGCACACAATCAGGAGCATATAAAATTATGCTCCTATTTGCTTTTATTTTGCATATAGGCGTATTTATATATTTTATGGTGAAAAAGCCTATCCATATTGATGAAGCTATGACTGTTTTAAACGCAAACAGCCTTGCGAAATCCGGCACCGATATTTTGGGTGAAAAATTGCCGATATATTTTGATACCTGGCTTCACGGCGGGCAATCCCCTTTTGCCACATATATTGTTGCGATTATGATTAAGCTTTTTGGTTACAGCTTATTTGTAACACGAGTGCCGATGTTTATTTTTTCAATGCTCGGACTTGTTGCATTTTATAAGTTTTTAAAAGAAGTTATACCAGAAAACGAAACGCTTATTAACATAGCTTTTTGCCTTTCCTGCATTTCACCTTGGCATTTATATTCAAGTGCATTTACGCTCGACTGCAACTTCCTGCCGCATATTGCAATGTTCGGAATGTACTTTCTTGCCAAAGGAATTAACAGCAAAAAAAGCAAATATTTCGTTTTTTCAATGTTATTTTTCGGCTTGGGATTTTACTGTTACATATTAAGCGCAATTATTATACCGGTTCTTCTTGCAGTTCTTTTCTTAATATTACTGATTAAGAAAAAAGTATCATTTAAAAATACAATTATAAGCGTTATTACGATTTTTATTGTGGCAATTCCTTTTATTTTACAGGGACTTGTTCAATTCGGTATAATTGAAAATCTTAATTTTTTCGGCTTTTCAATTTCAAAAATGCCGTATTATTCAAGAGGTTCGGAATTAAAACTTAATAACATACTTGAAAACTTGTGCGAAGGAATCATATCGCTCTTATTCACGGATATTTACAGTTTTAATGCAAAAGGTGTAAATTCGTTCAACTTTGCAAATTCATTCGGTTCAGTTGCTCTGCTTGCAGGTGTTATAACCCTTATACTAAATAAAATAAGAAAAAGAAATGATTTCGGCATTTTTTTGAAAGCTGTTATTATTTCAACACTTGTAAGTTCGGCGACAGTATGCTCGCTCACTTTTTATGCAACTGTACTTTACAGATATAATATATATAATTATATTTTCATCATAATAAGTGCTTACGGTATATACAGTGTATCAAAGCTGTTTAAAAAGCCACGGTTTAAAGAAGTTACAAGTTTACTCGTTGCCACTTCACTGATAATCACCACATACTGCTTTGCATATTATTATAAAAACGATGTTATTAACACCAATACATTTTACACATCAAGCATTGAAGAATGTTTAGATTATAATAAGAGCAATAAAAATGTAACGCTTGTTTGTGTAGATAAAGAAACAAATATCATCTGCGGCCAAATAACAGAAAGAATGATAATCGATACTTTATATCATCATATAAACGAAAAAGATTTCACTGATATTGAAGCTTTGCTTTATAAGGCGGGATATTTTAATAACAACGATTTTTCGAGCTTGCCTAAATTTACAAAAGATAACAGCATTGAATTCAAAAATCCAAAAGAAAAAATAATTGAAGATTATGTAATAGTTTATTCACCGCAGTTAAAAAACCTTAAATATGATAAAAATCAATATGAAATTATAGATTTTGGAAGTTTTGTCGTTTTATACAAAAAGTAAATATAAGCGTTAAATAAAACTGTTAAAGACTTGTTGCATTTTGAATGTAACAAGTCTTTTTATTGTGCATAGTATACAATAATTTGAGCTTTATTTTGGTAATTTAATACAACGTTTTCGGCATTATATACAAATATCAAGTATGTTTTTTGTGCAATATGCTTGACAAATTAAAACTTTGTGCTATAATGAAGGCACAAAAGCAAAGGAAGTTTTATGTATGCTTAAACAACTTATCAAGTGTGCAAAAATCCTTGCCGAGATAGACAAGGCATATAACAGATAAGCACACGCTGAAAAAGCGGCACCAGGTCGCAGCATTTACAAAATTTAATAGAAAGAAGGAATTTTTATGAAGTCATTTTTCAATGTATTAGATAACGGATTTGCGTTTGTTCCCGCAAAAAGGCTCGTGGAATTCTTATCTAAGAAAATGTAAATGTAAAGAAGTCGCTTCCCAAAGGGAAGTGACCAAAACACAAATTTTCAGTCGCAGATACCGCAACGGTTGTCTGCGGCTTTATTTTTTGCAAAAAATGTTTACTTATAAAGAAAAATAATATATAATGTACTCGCATTGTATCCGCCGGCAAAATAACTTGCCAAAGCTTGAGCGTTTGTGTGTTTTGCGCAAGGGCTTAGGAACAGTAGCAGAAAGGAAATTTAATATGAAAACAAACACAAAAAAGATTGCCGGAGTAGGACTTCTCACGGCAATAGTAGTTGTACTTCAGCTACTCGGTAGTTTTATCCACTTTGGCCCGTTCTCAATCTCACTTGTACTTATCCCGATAGTAATAGGCGCTTCGCTTTACGGTGTATTAGCCGGTGCGTGGCTCGGTCTTGCATTTGGAATTACTGTTTTAATTTCAGGTGATGCAGCGGCATTCTTAACAATCAGCCCTGCAGGAACGGTGATTACGGTATTATTAAAAGGTATGCTCGCAGGTCTTTTGGCCGGCGGTGTTTACAAACTTATCGAAAAGAAAAATAAAACTGTTGCAACAATTGTTGCCGCAATAGTTTGCCCGGTAGTTAATACAGGCATATTTTTAGTCGGCTGTCGCCTATTCTTCTTCGACACAATCAAAACATGGGCGGCGGGAACAAACGTATTCGTTTATATGATTACAGGACTTGTAGGCTTCAACTTCTTATTTGAGCTTGGCGCAAATATCATTCTTTCACCTACTATTATTAAGCTTACAAAGCTTGGCAGAAAGGAAAAGTAAAAATGATTTTAGCTGTAGATATCGGAAATACAAATATCGTTTTAGGTATTCTTGACGGCGATACGCTTATTAATGAGTGCCGCCTTTCAACCGCAGTTAATGACTCAGCGGAGGAATACGCAATAAAGCTTAACAGTATTCTTGAAATTTGCAAAATAAATCCCGAAAATATTGAGGGAAGCGTTATTTCCTCAGTTGTACCTCCGCTTATCAGAACGGTTTCGAAGGCAATTATGCTTATCACCGGTAAGAAATCAATAGTAATCGGCCCGGGAGTTAAAACAGGTCTTAATATCAAGACAAACAATCCTGCCGAGCTTGGCGCAGATATGGTAGCCGGTGCAGTTGCAAGCATTGAAAAATATCCCTGCCCGCAAATTATTTTTGATTTGGGTACTGCAACTACAGCTTCGGTTATTGATAAAAACGGCTGTTTTATCGGCTGTTCGATTTTATGCGGAGTTAAGACTGCGCTCAATGCATTGGCATCGGGCACGGCTCAACTTCCTCAAATTGACATTATTGCCCCCAAAAATGCAATTTGCACAAACACCATTGACTGTATGAGAAGCGGTACTGTTTACGGCACTGCGGCAATGATTGACGGCTTAGTAAAAAGATTTGAAAAAGAGCTTGGCCAAAAGGCAACGGTGATTATTACGGGAGGTCTTGGCGGCGTTATTGCAAAATACTGTGAAACGAAGGCAATTGTTGATAAAAACTTGGTTATCGACGGACTTCGCTTGATTTATGATAAA
>DAVZKM010000168.1:0-4260 GCA_052272245.1 Eubacterium sp. | reverse complement strand
TCATATCATTCCAAAAATTTGAGTCGCTGCCTTTTGTTATTATTGCGATATTATTGTTTTTATTGTCAAAATCGGCAGATTTAGCACAGCCAAACAGAGCCGCAATAAGAAAAAAAGCAAGAGAAAGCAAAGCAGTTGCTTTTTTAATATTCATTTTCTTGTCCTTTCTCAATCTTCGGAATTTTAATTGTTACGGTCGTGCCAACGTCAAGTTCGCTTTCAATCGTAATTCCGTATTCCTCTCCGAAATATATTTTCAGTCTGTCATTTACATTTTTAACACCGATACCTTTTGAGTCACTTCTGTCCTTTTGAAGAATGGTTTTGCATTGTTCCTGCGTCATTCCGAGCCCGTTATCCTTAACTATTATTACAATGTCCTTGCCTTGGCGACGAACAATAATTTTGATTTCGCCCTCGTCAACCATTCGGTCAAGTCCGTGATAAATGGCATTTTCAATAAACGGTTGAATTGTGATTTTGTTGCACATATAGCCTACAACGCTTTTGTCAACATCAAATGAATAGGTAAATTGGTTTTTGTATCGGTAGCTTTGAATAATAAGATAGCTTTCGGCATGCTTGAGTTCGTCGCTTATTGTTATAAACTCATTGCCGTGGCTTATGCTTATTCTGAAAAGCTTAGCAAGCGCACCCACCATTTTGACTGCGTCCTTGCTGTTGTCCTGTTCACACATCCATTGAATTGAATCAAGCGTATTATAAAGAAAATGAGGATTGATTTGAGCCTGCAAGGCTTTCAGTTCTGTCTTTCTGAGAACGATTTCTTCATTGTGAACCTTTTCCATAAGCGACTGAATCATAAGCACCATATGTTCAAACGACGCCGAAAGTGTTTTGAATTCCACAACGTTACTCATATCTGTTCTGTATTCGAATGATTCCGCCTGCTTTTCAAATTTTTGCATTGAATCTACAAGCCTTCTGACGGGTCTTGTAACAGTTCTTGAAAGAATAAAGTAAACCAAAACCGATATAAAAAGGCTGAATAAAATCGCAAATGCAGAGCCGATGATTATTTGATTTTTTACTGCTTGTGTTATTTCATCATTAAAGCTTACGCCTACTACTTTCCAGTTACATGAGGAAAGGGATGATATGTTATAAATGTTATTTCCTTTTCTGTGTATTCCGTCCGAAAGGTTAAATATTTCATCGGTGTTTTCCTTTTTCAGTCCCGAAAAAATAATTTGCTGCTGCGGGTGATAAATAATTTCGCCCTTTGAATTGACAATGTAGCAGTAGCCCCGTTGACCGATGCTTACCTTATCGATATATTTTGCAATTGATGAAAATTTGAAATCAATTGCAACAAAAACCTGACGGGCATAAAGATTTGAATATTCTTTTTTTGCAATTGTTACAACCCATGGATATTTATTTTCATAAAGTGTGTTTACATGAGGTTGAGTAATTGCATATCCGTCTGTAAGACCGGAAAAAGCGTCTTTGTCAAATGACAAATTAGTGGGATTGCTTTTTACTTTGTCGTCGGTGTCGTTTCCGTCTAAAAGCAAATTGCCCTGAATATCATAAAGCATTACGCAATATATATCGTCTTCAAGTCTGGACGCTGTTGATATTGCATTTTGAAGTGACGACGTATCGGAACAACTGTTTGTTTCGGCGCAAAGGTTGTCAAGCTTGTCTTTTATTGACGAAACATAATTAGATACGGTTTCGTTTGCTTGCGAGACGGATTGTTTGCTTGACACATATGCCGAATCAAACATTGAATTTTTGTAAAAGATGCCAAAAAATAATGTAGAAGCAAGAGTTGAGAATATAACGCCGAAAACAACGATTGCTATAATCAATACAGACAATTTTATTTTATTGCGCTTAAACATCGTTTTTTCCTAAATGCTCCTCTCTGTATTTGTTCGGTGACATACCGTAATATTTTTTAAAGCAATAACTGAAATAGTGTTGGTCGCTGTATCCGCATTTTTGTGATATTTCAAAAATTTTCATCGACGTACACAACAGTAAATCGCTGGCTGCTTTCATTCTGCGATCTGTAACAAGGGAAACAAAGTTTTGCGACTTCGTTTTCTTTATAAGCGCACTTAAATAGTTTGGGCTTACGCCTAACTTGTCGCTTGCGTCGGTTAATGATAAATCCTCATTCATATATTCATCATTTATAATTTGAAGCGCCCTGTCACAAATCGTTTCGCTTTCGTGCCTTTGTGAGCGTGAAATAATATCTCTTGCGTCAAGGCAAAGTGATATAAGTCCTTTTTTATACTGCTCGTTAAAATCAAATGACAGGCGAGAGGTGAAAGAATTATTCGATGAGAAAAGCTCTGATACTGCGTCATTATCAGATAAAACGTTTACACATCTGTGCGCCGTTGCAAGTATTTGAATAATTAAATAATCTATTTCGTCACGATTTTTATTTGATAACATATTATCAAGAAATTCACTTATTTCTTCCTTGCTTCCTGTTTTTAAAAGTTGCTCAAGTTTGTAGACTGATTTTTCAACATTTTCAATCTCGTAAGTGCTTTTTCTTTCTTGGTCGTTTATAAATCTGATATCTCCTGCGCCGTCGGAGGTGTATCGCCTTGCCGTGATAGCCTGAGCACAAGCAAGCGATAAAAGCGATGGACTTTCAACTGTTTGGCTGATACCTATTGTGCACTTTTGGCCAAAAAGTTTTTTTGCGCTTTGCACAAGTTCGATTACAGGAAGTCTTAATTTTGTTGACATTTCTTCTGCTTCGCTCGTTACAAGCGTAACAATTCTGCCGTTTACAAAAAAACTTTCGCAATTTGCATATTTTCCCACAATACTGTTTACAAAATCAATATGGTGAGCTTCGGTACGGTTTTCGCCGCCGAATGTTTTGAATTTTGACACAACAACGCTGAAGCAGTCGTTATCGCTTTTTATCAGCCCAAGTTTTTTTGCGCAATCCTTTAGCTCCTGAGTTGTATAAATATCCTCGCCTGTTCCCAAAAGCAGCGGCAAAAGAAATTCCGTTTTTTTAAGTCTTAATTCAGTTCCTTCGTTTGATGTTCCTGTTTTAAGTCTTTCAAACTCCTCGTCCATTTCCGCTTTGATTTTTACAAATTCTTCGCTAATCTCGCTTGCGGAAATAGGTTTTAGAAGATAACGAATAACATTATACTTAAATGCTTCCTGTGCATATTCAAAATCATCATATCCGCTTAAAATGACAAACTTTGCGGCAGGTCTTATTTCTCTTGCTTTACTTGCAAGTTCAAGTCCTGTCATAAGGGGCATTTTTATATCTGTCAAAATCAAATCGGGCTCCAGCTTTTCAAGAAGTTCAAGCGCTTCGATTCCGTTTTCAGCGTCGCCTACAACCTTAAATCCGGCTTTTTCCCAATTCACACTTTTAATAATAGCTTCTCTTTGACGTATCTCGTCATCAACTACAAGTACACTGTACATAATTTCCCTCTCAATAAAATCGCTTACTTTGTGTATACTCATCTAAATTTATTATATATAAATTTAATCTGTTTATCAATAGTTCCTGTGGCAATGATTTGCTGTTGGTGAATAATAAAAGATGCACACCCCTCTGAACTTTTACACGAAAGGTCTGTGGGGGTATGCATGATTAAAGGATTCATTCTTGGCTGTTCGCCCAACAGCGGAACAGAAACTACATCAAAGCTTGGTGATGAAGGACAGTCGAGTTGCTTTCTCGACTGTCCTTTTTTGCATAAAATATACATTATCGCTTGTTGATTTTGAAAAGAAAAAGTTCAATCGTTTTGCAGTAAAATGCGGTAAATGTTCTTATTGACATATTAATATAAATGTGATACGCTAATAATGACAACGGGGTCTGCAAGGGGCGCACCACATAAGGAATAAATGCTTAAAAATGCTTAAAATCAGTTACTTCCTTATGCAACATGCCTCGGGGCAGGTCCCTATTTTGTTTATGGGGGTAATCAAAATGAAAAATTTAGGCTATTATAACGGTAAATATGACGAAATCGAGAATATGCAAATCCCGATGCTCGACAGAGTTTGCTGGTTTGGTGACGGTGTTTATGACGCTACTTATGCACATAATCATATCGTTTTTGATATGGACGCACACCTTACAAGATTTTATAATTCGGCAAAGCTTCTGGGTATGAATATTCCGATAGAGCGTGATGAACTTGACAAATTGCTCAGAGAGCTTGTCAAAAAAGTTGACGACGGCGACCAATTTGTTTATATGCAGGTTACTCGTGGTAACGGACT
>DAVZKM010000167.1:0-4279 GCA_052272245.1 Eubacterium sp. | reverse complement strand
AAGTTCAATTTCCTTAGCGATTGTTACACCGTCGTTAGTAATAAGCGGTGCACCGTATTTTTTATCAAGAACTACATTGCGTCCTTTCGGACCGAGTGTAATTTTAACTGTGTTTGCAAGCTTATCAATACCTGCCTGAAGAGCTTTTCTTGCATCTTCACCGTAAATTATATCCTTTGCCATAGTAATTACCTCCAATTATTCTACAACTGCAAGAACGTCTTTAACAGATGTAATAGTATATTCAACACCGTCAAGCTTAACCTGAGTACCTGAATATTTGCTGATAATAACCTTATCGCCGGCTTTAACAGTCATTGGGTTTTCCTCTGTTCCGGGGCCAACTGCAACAACCTCGCTCATTTCAGGTTTTTCCTGTGCTGATGCGGCAAGAATGATACCGCTCTTTGTTGTTTCCTCTGCTTCGACAGATTTTAAAAGAACTCTGTCAGCAAGTGGTTTGATTGTCATATTTATCACCTCTGAAATTATTTACAAACGTTTTAGCACTCTTAACTCCTGAGTGCTAACAAATACTATTGTAGCAATTTTTTTCCATTTGTCAATAGCATTAACAAATTTTTAAAATTTTATTTTTAATAAATACTTACATAAACATTTATGTCTAAAAACATATACTAATTACAAAACTAAATTTATTTAAAATCAAACAATATTTATATTATGTATAAAACTTGCATTATTTTGCAAAGTTATGTATAATGAGTGTGGGTTTAATAAAAGGAGTTTATAAATGGTTATTTATATTGCTTTAGGGTTTTTTTGCGTTATTGCAATTGTTATTGGCATAGCCTTAGCAAAAGCAAAAGAAACGCAGCTTTGGTACATATTGTCAATAATAGGTGCGGCTGTTTTAACAGTTATGATTGTATTTATAATAAATTATGCAATATCGGCTAATACGACAGTCTTGTCACCTGCTCTTGAAAACACAAATTGGAGAGAGCAAAAATCATATTCAAGAGATTATCAACTTACTGATGATTTATCAATTTGCGTTTCACTTCTTGATGACTCAAGCGGATATGCTGTGTATGATACATTTGACGGTGAAAGAATAGGCACTCTTTCATTGCCCAATGACCAAATATCAACTGATAATTTAGAACTTAAAATAGCCGACGCCAACAGTGACGGAAAAAATGACGTTGGTGTAGTTTCTCATAATAACAGTATCATTTGGTTTGATTTTTCACCTAATAAGCAATACAGCAAAGAAAACCCAAACGGTTGCTTTGAAGCAATAGATTAAAACAACTATTTTATTTAAAGGCATTGATGCAATAACAGCACCAATGCCTTTATTATTTTACTTTTCGTTCAAAAAAGTAAACTCGTCATTTTCGTAATTGACCTTGCATTTACCTGCAACTTTATTCTCAAGAATAAGTTCTGAAAGCTTATCTTCAATTTTTGTTTGAATTGCACGTCGAAGCGGTCTTGCGCCGTAAACCTTATCAAAGCCTTTATCAGCAATAGCATCAACAGCCTTATCGGTTACGTCAAGTTCAATACCGATTTCCTCGCATCTCTTATTAAGAGATTTAAGCATACGGCGGGCAATTTCCTTAATATCGTCCTTTTCAAGCTGCTTAAATACAACAATATCATCAACACGGTTAAGAAATTCCGGTTTAAATGTTGCACGAAGGTCAGCCATTACAAGCTTTTCGATATCGATATTTTCATCAGTCTCGCCCTCGCCTTTGTGTTCAAAACCAAGTGAAAGCTTAGGGTCGGTAATTTTGGATGCGCCGACATTAGACGTCATAATAATTACGGCATTTTTAAAGCTTACCTTTCTGCCTTGCGAGTCGGTTAATACACCGTCCTCAAGAATTTGAAGAAGCATATTAAATACATCGGGATGGGCCTTTTCAATTTCATCAAAAAGAACCACAGAGTACGGTTTTCTCCTGATTTTTTCGGTAAGTTGACCGCCCTCGTCAAAGCCGACATATCCCGGAGGTGAGCCGATAAGCTTAGACACGGTATGTTTTTCCATATATTCGCTCATATCAAGCCTGATAATCGCATCCTCATCGCCGAACATAGTTTCGGCAAGCGCCTTACTGAGTTCTGTTTTACCAACGCCTGTAGGACCGAGGAAGATAAATGAACCGATAGGTCGCTTAGGATTTTTAAGTCCTGCTCTGCCACGTCTGATAGCACGTGCAACGGCGGAAACTGCCTTATCTTGGCCTACAATTCTCTTATGAAGTTCATCCTCAAGATGCAAAAGCTTTTCCGATTCTTCCTTTGTAATTTGTGTTGCCGGAATACCGGTCCAAGAAGAAACAACTTCTGCTATATCCTCGCTTGATACTTCTTTAACCTGATGAGACGAAAGATTTTTCCATTTCTCGGTTTCCTCATCAAGAAGAGTTTTCAAATTCTTTTCCTTATCACGAAGTTTAGCTGCCTGTTCAAAATCCTGTGAACGAACTGCCGAGGTTTTTTCCTCTTCAAGGGATTTTACCTCTTTTTCCATTGCCTTGATATTGTCCGGTGCAGTATAAGCCTTAAGCCTTACCCTTGAAGCTGCTTCATCAATAAGGTCAATCGCCTTATCAGGCAAAAATCTGTCCGCAATATACCTTGACGACATTTTAACTGCGTCATTGATAGCGTCATCGCTAATCTTAACCTTATGGTGAGCCTCGTATTTATCACGAAGTCCCTTTAAAATTTCAACCGTTTCTTCTTCTGTCGGTTCGCCTACCGTAACAGGCTGAAAACGTCTTTCAAGAGCGGCATCCTTTTCAATATTTTTACGGTATTCGTCAATAGTCGTAGCGCCGATTACCTGAATTTCACCACGTGCAAGCGACGGCTTCAAAATATTTGCCGCATCTGTTGCACCTTCTGCAGCACCTGCGCCCATAAGAGTATGAACCTCATCAATGAAAAGAATGATATCTTTTGCATTTTTTACCTCGTCCATAGCCTTTTTAATTCTTTCCTCAAAGTCACCACGGTACTTTGTACCTGCAACCATTGAGGTTAAATCAAGTGCGACAATTTTCTTACCGCTTAAAAGCTCCGGTACTTCGCCTTTAACGATTTTAAGTGCCAAGCCCTCTGCAATTGCCGTTTTACCGACACCCGGCTCACCGATTAAGCAAGGGTTATTTTTGGTACGTCTTGAAAGTATTTGAATGACCCTTTCAATTTCTTTTTCCCTGCCGATAACAGGGTCGATTTTTCCATCTTTTGCAAGAGCGGTTAAATCTCTGCCGAATTCATCGAGCGTAGGGGTTTTGGACTTACCGTTTTTGCTCTTTTTTCCCGAATACTTATCATCAGCATTTCCTCTGCTCGATTCATTAACAAGTTCCTCAAAAAGTTGACGTTCGTCAATACCGAACGAATTCAGGAACTTAACGGCATAAGAATCGCTTTCCTGAAGAACAGCCATAAGTAAATGCTCTGTATCGACAAAGCTTCTTCTCATACTTCTTGCATATTGGAACGCAACGTCAAGAACTCTCTTTGTTCTCGGAGTAAAATCATCGGGAGTAAGTTTGGTTTGCATACCCTCTCCGATATATTCTTTAATTAAGTTTTCAATATCTTCGGCGGTTACACCCTTTTCCTCAAGCATATTTACTGCAACACCGCCGTCCGTTTTAAGAAGTCCGAGCAAAATATGCTCGCTTCCTATATAGTTATGACCATAATCCTCTGCCGCTTTAATAGCGTAATTCAGAGCTTCATTAGCTCTTTGAGTAAAATAATTGAACTTATACATAGTAATTCCTCCTTTTCAGGTCAAAGCCTACCAAGAGGTTAAAACCTTAAGATAAGCTTTCTCTTACGTATTGTGCACGAATTTTATCTGTATCGTCAACAGTTAAGCCTTCATCACTTGCGCACATAATAGTGGCTGTTCCCACCTCGTGAAGAAGCCTTGAAACCGTTTCATATTTCTCATCGAAACTTCCCATTGAAATTCCGAGCCTTACAAGAGATATAAGGCTGTAGAATTCCTTTGAAGTAAGCTTTCTTGCCATTTTTAGTGTACCCATTGCTCTGAAAATTTTGTCCTCAAAATCTTCATATTCAATAAGTTCCTGTCTGAATGATCTTTCCTGCTTAACAATCTGCTCACATATACTGTTCAAATTATCAATAGCAGTCTTTTCGGTTATTCCAAGCGTTATTCTGTTTGAAAGCTCATAAAAATCGCTTTCGTCACTATAAACAGGCTTAACATCAAATCCAAGTTTAGACACCATATTTGTAAGCGATAAAATCA
>DAVZKM010000166.1:0-4297 GCA_052272245.1 Eubacterium sp. | reverse complement strand
CAATCGAGCCTGCGCCCGAACCTCTGCCGGGGCCTACGGGAATTTCTCTGCTTTTTGCGAATGACACAAAGTCTGCGACTATGAGATAATAATCCGTATAGCCCATTTTTTCTACTGTTTCAAGTTCATATTCAAGTCGGTCATAATATTTTTTAGGCGGATTTTCGCCGTATCTTTTTTTCATACCGTTCATACAAAGCATCTTGAAATATTCAAAATGGTCCATATTATTCGGTGTTTCGTAATAAGGGAGCTTGGTGTGACCGAATTCAAAATCAAAATTGCACATATCGGCAATAATCTGTGTGTTATCAATTGCCTGCGGAGTGTCGGCAAATATTTCCCTCATCTGCTGCTCGCTCTTTAGATAAAATTCGTCGGCATGAAATTCAAGTCCCGTATCGTCGCCTATAGTTTTATTAGTTGCAATACAAATAAGCACCTGCTGAATTTTAGCGTCTTGCTTTTCAATATAATGAACATCGTTTGTGGCAACAAGAGGGATACCCGTTTCTCTCGAAAGGCGCTTTAACCCCTCGTTGACTATCGCCTGCTCGTTAATTCCATGACTTTGAAGTTCCAAGTAATAGCTTCCTCTGCCGAAAAGTTCATCATACCACAAGGCAACACGTTTAGCTTTATCATAGTCCTTTTGAAGCAGCGCCTGCGGAATTTCGCCTGCGAGGCAAGCAGAAAGGCAAACTAAACCCTCGCTGTATTTTTCAAGCAAATCATGGTCAATTCTCGGTTTGAAATAAAATCCTTCGGTATACGATTTCGACACCATTTTTATAAGATTTTTATATCCCTTTTCATTTTTGCAAAGCAAAACAAGATGATTGTATTCCTTGTCAAGCACCTTGTCCTTATCAAACCTCATTCTCGGCGCAACATAAACCTCGCAGCCAATAATTGGCTTGACGCCTTCTTTTTTGCAAGCCTTATAAAAATCAACAGCCCCGTACATATTACCGTGGTCGGTAATAGCAAGAGACTGCATACCAAGACTCTTTGCACGTGACACAAGCTGCTCGATACGGCAAGCGCCGTCAAGCAAAGAAAACTCGGTATGAGTGTGCAAATGAGTAAACATATTATCGTTCCTTTTATTATATATTAATTAACTGATATACCATTATAATTCCTTAGCTATTTCAACTATTTTCTTTAATCTGTGGTTCACTCCCGAGCGTGAAAGACCGCAGAGCTTTGAAAGTTCAGCAAGGGAAGCTTCAGGATTATCCCGCCTCAAGACAGCCATTTCCTTAAGGTCGAGCTTAAGAAAATCAAGTCCTTTTTTCTCCTCAATTTTCTCGATAGCGGCGCTTTGCTCCCAACTTGCCTTAACCGTTCTCTCAATATTTGCAGTTTCGCAATTTGCTGCTCTGTTAGCCTTATTTCTGAAATCCTTAACTATTTCAACGTTCATCATATCAAACATTGAAGTGCTTGCTCCCATAATATAAAGACAATCTTCAATAGCCTCACTGTCTTTAAAATATACTATATTATATCCCTTTCTGTTAGCGGCTTTAGGCGCAAGGTCAATTTCCTCCAAAAGAGTAACAAGACTTTTTGAAAGATTCAAAAATGCAACAGTAAATTCCAAATGATAATCCTTATTAGGGTCAGACACCGTGCCGCACGAAAGAAAAGCACCTGCCAAAAACGATTTTTGACAGCTTTCACAATCAAAATTAGAATGATTGATTTTTAAACTTCCCTTACTCTCATGGCCGAAAAAAGCAAGTACCTTTTCGCATTGAGCCTTATCATTAATCATAACTGTGTGGCTTTTTCCGCCCGGCGAAGTTTTAACACTACATTTAATATTGCAGTATTTTTTTATAAGAAAAGCATATCTACTTGCGATATCCTTATTTTCTGTTTGAACACCGACGCCGTAGTTTGAAAAGCTTTTGCCGAAAATACACATTCCGTAAAGAAATGCCTTTTCGCAGCACGTGCTGTCATATTCAATTTTCAAAAGTTCATTTTTAACCTGTTGTGAAAACGACATTATTTTCTATCTATATCCCTGTGACTTACAGTTACATTATCCCATTTTTTTGAAAAATAATCCTTAAGAGCTTCTGCAAAAGCAACACTTCTGTGATTGCCTCCCGTACAACCGATTGCAAAAACAATCTGGCTCTTGCCCTCTCTGATATAAAGAGGGTTGAGAAAATCAAGAAAATCAATAAGCTTTTTAAGAAGTTGCTTTGATTCGTCAAACGAGAACACAAAATCCCGAACTTCCTTATCAAGACCTGTTTTGTTTCGCAAGCTTTCATTCCAATAAGGATTAGGAAGACATCTGACATCAATAACAAAGTCTGCAGAATTAGGCACACCGTACTTAAATCCGAATGACATACAGTGAATATTCATATATTCTTTCGCATCACCTAAAAGAAGTTCGGTAAGCCTTGCACGAAGTTGGTGCGTATCAATTGAAGAAGTGTCAATAATATGGTTTGCTTTTAATCTTAACGGTGCAAGAATTTCCCTCTCATAATCAAGTGCATTTTGAATATTGCCGTTAAATTTATCTGCAAAAGGGTGCTTTCTTCGGGTAAGCTTATAACGCTTGAGCGCCTCGGTATCGTTGATATCAAGATAAACAATCTTAGCTGTATATCCATATTGCTCCACATTATCAATACTTGAAATAATCTTTTCAAAAACATGACCGCTTCTTACGTCAACAACCATTGCAACCTTCGGATAATATTCGCTGTTATTTGCGAGAAGTCCTACAAAAGTAGACATAAGCTCAGGCGGCATATTATCAATGCAATAATAACCTGCATCTTCCATAAAAGCCATAGCGGACGATTTTCCGGCGCCGCTGACACCTGTTATAATTACAAGTTCCTTGCTGTTATCCATATCTGTTTTCCCCTTTTATTTTGTAACCCTGATTTCCATTTCAAGCTTTACGCCTGTTTCTTCCATTACCTTATCACTGCAATATTTGCACAAATCAAGCACATCCTTACACGTTGCTCCGCCCTTGTTTATCACAAATCCTGCGTGCTTTTCGCTGACCTGCGCACCGCCAACGCTTTTGCCTTTAAGATTGCACTGCTCAATCAGAGCGCCTGCAAAATAGCCCTCGGGACGTTTAAACGTTGAGCCTGCCGACGGATATTCAAGCGGCTGCTTTTCCCTTCTTCTGCCGATAAGATCATCCATTTTTTCTTTAATTTCCGATTTTTCGCCTTTTTTTAATTTAAGATAAAGCCCTGTTATAACGGCGCCGTTATCATAATAAGCGCTGTGACGGTAAGAAAGCTTCAAATCGTCGTTTTCAAGAAAGCCTATATCGCCGTTTTTATCAATATGCTCACACTTATAAAGCACATCTTTCATTTCTCCGCCGTAAGCACCGGCATTCATAAATGCCGCACCGCCTGCCGAGCCGGGAATGCCATAAGCAAATTCAAGCCCTGAAAGAGAATGCTCATAAGCAAAGCGGCAAAGCGCAATAAGCTTAGCCCCCGCTTTTGCATATATAGTTTCATCATCAATAAGCTTTATTTGCGAAAAAGGCTCGCCGAGTATTAAAACACAAGCATCTATTCCGTCATCATCCACAAGCAGATTAGAACCGTTACCAACTACAATAAGCCTTATATTTTCGGCTTTTGCGCACTTAACAAGTTTGCTTATCTGCTCCTCGTTTTGCGGATAGACAACGAGCCTTGCATTGCCGCCTATTTTAAAGGTGGTATGAAGGCTCATTTTTTCGTTTTGAAGATACTTACAATTAAATTTTTCACAAAGTTTAATTAACTGCTCCAAGCTATCACCAAATTATTATTTTACTTTACCAAGAAGAGCCGCACCGATAACACCGGCGTCATTACCAAGCTCTGCCTTAACAATTTTAGTTTGAATTTTACTGTGAATTGAATATCTTTCAGACTGAACAAAACGACGAAGCGGTTTCATAAGAGTTTCGCCCTCATTGCAAATTCCGCCGCCGATACAAATAATTTCAGGCTGGAGCGCATTAACAATATTGATGAGACCGCAAGCAACATATTTGATATAATCGTCAACAACCTTAATGCCTGCAATATCACCCAAACGCATAGCGTCAAAAGCAGTCCTTCCCGATACCTTGCCTTCCTCCTTAGCGAGCTTGTGCATAAGAGAATCAGGATATTCTTCCATAGCTTTTTTTGTCTGCCTTATAAGAGCGGTAGCGGAAGCATAAGCCTCCCAGCAGCCCTTACGACCGCATGAACACTGTTCGCCGTCAACAACGATTACCATATGACCGCACTCG
>DAVZKM010000165.1:0-4327 GCA_052272245.1 Eubacterium sp. | reverse complement strand
ATAACCGTTTTTACCTGTACCGTTATCAACAACCGATTTCATCATTTTTCTGACTTTTTCGGATGTGTCTGCACTAATAACCTGCCTTATTTCCTTGGTTTCCGTCTTTTTAACAGTTTTACCGTTTGCATCGACAATACTTGACACAAGATAGGGCTGTAAGAGTTTTCCGCCGTTTGCGATAGCGCAAAGGCCTGTGCAAACCTGAATAGGAGTAAGCGAGTTAGTCTGACCGAAAGAAGCTGACGAAAGCTCAACTATTCCGTATTGTTCTTCTTTGTAATATTGAGGAGAAGCCTCTCCCGGAAGGTCGATATTTGTCTTTTGCGTAAAGCCGAAAGCGTCAAAATATTTAAAATAATTGTGAACGCCTAATTTTTGACCAATTGTGATAAAAAACGGGTTACAGGAATTTTCAAGTCCCTGAGTAAGAGTTTGAGTTCCGTGACCCGGATGATAGTGGCATTTCATTTTGTATTTGTCAACTTGGATAGAGCCTGTGCAGTTATACGTCGTATTCAAATTTACAACATTTTCCTCCAAAGCGGCAGAAGCGACAAATGTTTTGAAAACAGAACCGGGTACATAAGTGTCGGATACTGTAAAATTACGCCACTGATTTTGAACAGCAGCACTTTCAGCCTCTTGCTTTGCTGTTTTATCACTCAGCTTTTTAATTGCTTTTTTATCCTTGCTGTATGTAAGCTTATAAGGTTCGTTGCAATCATAATCCGGAAGTGATGACATCGCAAGCACAGCGCCTGTGTTACAATTCATAACAACGCCGTAAGCGCCCTTAGCCTGATATTCGTTCATCGTTTCTCTCAAGCCTTTTTCAAGATAATACTGAATTGTTTGGTTGATTGTAAGAACTATTGAATCGCCGTCTGTTGCGGCAATGCTTGTTTCATAGTCGTTTGCAATATTGTTAGACTTAGCATCCTTTGCGGTAATTATTCTTCCGTTTGTGCCTGTAAGCTGTTCGTCATAATAAGACTCGATACCGGAGAGACCTTGATCATCTGAGCCTGTAAAACCGATAACGCTTGAAGCAAGTGTGCCGTAAGGATAATATCTTTTTGTTGTTTGCTCTGTGCCGATACAACCGCCTAATTCGTTTTTCGACACAAATTTTGAAAGTTTCTCTTTTATGTTATTTTCGACTTTCTTTTCAACAAGTTCATAATGATTTTGATGAGTTGTTTTGTCATAAAACTCTTTTTTCTCATCAGCATCATAGCCAAAGAGCGTTGCAAATTCATCAACGATTAAATCTCTTTGCTTGTCTTTAATATTGAGCGGGTCGATAAAAACGTTCCAAACCGAAGCCGACTGAGCAAGTACGTTACCGTTTGAATCATAAATCGTTCCACGCATTGCCGTGATTTCCGTATCCTTAAGCTGTTGTGTTTCAGCTTTTTCGGAAAGCTCCTCGCCACGTACAATTGTAAGATAAAAAACTCTCGCCACAGTTGTTGTCATAAGAAAGATGATTACGACCGCCATAATCAGAATTCTTTTAAGCATTCTTTTTGAAGTATTCACTTTTAATCATCTCCCTCGCAATTGTTCTCTTATTTAATAATAACATAGAGAGTTAAGTATATTCTTAACTCTCATTAATTTTACGCATAAATAATATATATTATTACTTAGCAACAGACGTTTTTTCAGCCTTTGATTTTGCCTGCTTTTGCTTTAAAACTGCCTGTGCGGCAGCAAGACGTTTTTGCTTATACTGTGAAACGTCGATATATTTTATCTGATTTGATTTCATTTTAGTCATACCAAGCTTCTCGACTGCATATTGGTCAATCATACTCATTGACACAAGGCTGTCAAGTTCACTGTTAAGACGTGTATTTTCACTTTGAGCGGCAGAATAATTCTTTTCAAGTCTTGAAATCTCAAAGGTAAGCTCATTTGTTTTTGCATTGGTATAAAGAACTGCAAAAAGCATAGAAAGGCACAAAGCCGCCACTGTTGCAATACTGACAGCCTTTTTAAAACCGAGCTTTTGCTCGTGAACAAGTTGAGCCTTACTCTTTCGCTGCCCTCTTTGCCTTACCTTGAATTCTTTTTCGGGTTTTGGAATATAAGCCGGAGCCGCAGAGTCACGCTGATAATTAAATGCCTGAACGGCATATGCCGCATCAGAGCCGTATGAATAACGCCTAAAATCGCCTGTATTAGTCATTTTTACTCCTCCTAACTTTTTTCAATTCCTATATTTAATCAACTAAATTTTTCAAAAATTCTAAGCCGTGACGACCTTGCACGAGGATTTTCCTCAAGTTCTTCTTTAGAAGGTGAAACTGATTTAAAAGTTTTTCCTTTTGGCTTTTTTCCGCACACACAAACAGGAAATTCCTTAGGGCAGGTGCAGCCTTGGCACCACTTTGCAAATTGCTCTTTAACAATTCTGTCCTCAAGAGAATGAAAGGTTATAATTGCAATTCTGCCGCCCGGCGCAAGAATATCAAATGCATCCTCAAGCGTTGATTTAAGCACATCAAGTTCTGCATTAACTTCTATCCTGATAGCCTGAAAGGTACGTCTTGCCGGGTGAGCGTCACGCATTGCTTTTTGCGGCATTGAAGATTTGATTATATCAACGAGTTCAAAAGTGGTTTCAATCGGTTTTTTAGCCCTTGCTTTAACTATATTTGCGGCAATTCGGCGTGAAAATTTTTCCTCGCCGTATCTGTAAATAATATCCGCAAGCTGCCTTTCGTCATAATTATTTACCACATCATAAGCACTCAAACCGCTTTTGCTCATTCTCATATCAAGCGGCGCATCCTTATGAAATGAAAATCCCCTCTCGGCAGTATCAAGCTGAAACGAGCTTACGCCGAGGTCTAAAAGCAGACCGTCAATTTTGTCTATATTAAGATTTGAAATAATGTTTTTTATATTTGAATAATTATCATGAACAACGGTTACGTTTTCCTTATCGCCCAAGCGTTCATTAAGAACTGCGATTGCGTCAGGGTCTTGGTCGATAGAAATCACCTTTTTGGCGATTTTTGCAATCTCACCGCTGTGACCTCCGCCGCCTGCCGTGCCGTCAACTATTATTTTATTTTCGTTTAAATCAAGCGCCTTTATCGCTTCGTCAAAAAGCACGCTTTTGTGAACAAACTCCATTACTGCTCATTCCCCTTGACCTTATCCATCAAGTCGTAAATACCTTGCGTATGATCATAAGAATTATAAATTTTTTCATACTCGTCTGTATTCCAAATTTCGATTACCTCGCCCTTACCCTTGAATACAACGGTTGATTCATTAGTAAGAGCTGCAGCCTCCTTAAGCCTTTGATTGACTGTGAATCTGCCCTGAGCGTCAAGCACGCCCTCCTCGGCATTATCAAGAAAGCTTGTCGTAGCGTCATATTTTTGATTTTCCGTTCCCTGCTGCATTGCATCATACGTAGCCTCAAAATGCTTAACAGGATAAAGAGTAAGGCATTTACAGCCCCTAACGGTTACTGCAACCATATAAAAGTCCTTGCCAAGACGCTCTCTCCACTTAGTAGGAACAGAAAGACGTCCTTTAGAATCAAGTTTATAACCGTCTAAAGTACCGACAAACAAACGCATAATTTCTGCTCCTTTCGTGAATTTTGATTGAAATTTAATGGGATAAAGTTGAAATCAATGGGATTTTAATGGAATTATCACCATTGATTACATTATATAAGGGTGTAAAGGTATTGTCAAGTACAAATTGCCTCGATACTAAATTTTAATATTTGTAACACTTTTGTAATCTTTGAGATACAAAAAAAGAGGCGACCGCAGATCGCCTCAACATTGCGTGATTTTATTTTGTCTTAAAACTTTTCACCTTAGACCAAGAGGAATAAACCTTTTCATAACAACCTCTGAATCAAAATATATATTATAATATCATCAAAAAATAAATTTGCAATAAAAACAAACAAAATGTTATTGTGTAAACATATAAAAATATGTTATAATAAATGAACATTAATTTTTCGGAGGATAGAATATGCAGGAATACAAAACCTCTTGGAGAGAAAAAATCTGCTTTGGCGTGGGTGCAATAGGTCTTGACTTAAGTTACGGAATGTTTTATTCGTTTTTAAGCTACTATTTATCAAGCGTACTTGGACTTAAGGAAGCATTTTTACTTCTTCTCACCCCTATTGCAAGAATTTGGGACGGAATCAATGACCCCATGATGGGCACAATTGTTGACAACACAAGAACAAAGCACGGCAAATACAGACCTTGGATACTTATAGGCGCCATATGCAATGAGCTGTTTTCAGACATCTATCCGCAGTTCTACAAGATAC
>DAVZKM010000164.1:0-4336 GCA_052272245.1 Eubacterium sp. | reverse complement strand
CCTGCTGCTGTTTCAACAATGATTTTTGTTTTTAGGTATTTGGGACACGGTCAACGACCCTCTTATGGGCGGACTTATTGATAAAACACGAACGAGGTACGGAAAGCTTCGTCCGTATCTTTTGTTTGTGCCGCTTCCGCTTGCGATAGCTACGATTATGCTTTTTGCAGGGCCTGAGATTTTGGCTGACGCAAAATCAACTACCGTAAAAATAATTTATATGTATATTTCCTATTTTATTTGGGAACTGTTTTACACTCTCGGCGATGTTCCGTTTTGGAGTATGAGCGCTGCCATTTCGCCGTCACCGAGTGACAGAACGAGAGTTATTTCATCAGCAAGGTTTTTATCAAGCCTTATCGGCGGTCTTTCAACAACAATGCTTGTTGTTATGATGGATTTGAGTAACAAAGGTGTTTGGCAAATTACTCTTGCGCAGGACTTTTTAATTCTTGCCGTGATTGCCGGTGTGTTCGGTATGGGGCTTTTTTCGCTTGCAGGTTTTAAAACAAGGGAAAGAGTAGTTCAAAGTGTTAAAGAGCCGTCGCTTATTGATAATTTTAAAGTTCTTGTTAAAAACAAACCGCTTCTTTTAATAATTATCGGTAATGTGCTTTCAAGTCTTGGCGGTATATCAAATGTTTTCCAAACTTATTACTATTCGGAAGTGCTCGACCTCAACTCTGCCGTTTTGTGGATAACACTTCCCGGTACACTTCTTGGCTTTATTACATATTTACTTATTCCAAAGCTTAAAGAAAAACTTGACAATAAGCATATAGTTATGGCAAACATTATTTTTAATGCAGCTTTGGGAGTGGTGATATTCTTCTGCGGTCTCGGTTTTTATAAGACTAATGTTGTTGCTGTTTCACTTCTTCTTATGGTTCAGTTTTTCTTGCAGTCTTTCTTCCAAACAGTCAATAATGTTATTCCGACGGAAATGATTGGCGACACGGTTGACTATATGGAGTGGAAAACAGGCAAAAGAAACGAGGGTGTTAGCTTTTCCGTTCTTACATTTGTGGGAAAACTTACCGGCTCGCTTTCAACTTCTGTCGGTACGGCACTTTTGCCGCTCATCGGCTTAACATTTACTAAAAATGCAGCAGGTGAATCGGTTGCTGTTAAGGGCGAACATACAGATTTGTGGATATGGGCGTTGTTTATACTTATTCCTAAGCTTTTGGGTCTTGTTACTCTTATTCCTTATGCGTTTTATGACTTGAACGGTAAAAAGTTAAAGCAAATTCGCTCTGAACTTAAAGTGAGGAGAGAGGAAAACGAGGCACTTAAAGTAAACGGAGGTGGCGAAAATGAGTAACAAATGCCCCAAATGCAAAGCTAAATTAAGTCCGTTTTATCTTAAACCGACTTGTCCAAAATGTGGAGTTAATATTATGCAGTACGGCTTTGACGAAAAGCTTGAAGAAGATAAAGTCACGGCAGAAAAGGAATGGAGAAAGCTTGAAGATTCTCTTTTGAATATTAAAAAGTCAACGATAGGCTCTGCCTGGACAATAGTAAGGCTTGTTCTCTTTTTTTCTCCGCTTGCCTCAATGTGCCTGCCGCTTTTTTGGGCAGGTCACAAAAATATTTCGCTCATCACATTTATAATGAGCATTGTTAATCACGGTCTTGATTTTAAAGGGATAGCAAGTGATAAGTCTTATCTTTTTGCACTTCTTTCGATAATTTGCGTAATTGTTTTCAGCTTGGTTGAAATAATTTGCTCGCTTTTCACTGCAAAGAAGGGCGGATATAAAAGAAATATTATCGCTTTTTCGATTAATTTTATTGTTCTTGCGGTGCTGTCGTTTCTCTCAATCGGCTTTGGCGCAAAGGCAAAAATCGGATTGATTATCACTTTTTTGATTTATCTTGCTAAATTTGTTTTGCACAATGTTATTTCAAAAAAAGGAATTAAGCCGTATAACATCGTTATTGCAGTTGTGATTGCAGGGTCGATGGTTGCCTCTCTTTTCTGCTTTTATCATTCAAATAAAGTGGTTTATACTGCGCCCAAAGTTGAAAATTCAGACATAAGCGCCGTTACATTTAATGTTGCTTCCGCCTTCGGCACAAGCTTTGAAGATACAGACAGTATGACCAGGTGCAATCGATTTGCAAATTATATGAATGACGTTAAGCCTGATTTAATCGGTACTCAGGAAATAAATTCTTACTGGCTTGGTGAACTTAAAAATGAGCTTAAAGATTATGAAAGCTACGGTGTTAAGCGTGGCGGTGACAGTGAAGAAAAAAACAGCGAGATGAATGCGGTTTTTTGGAATAAAAATAAGTTTTCTTTGCTTGATAAAAATACAATTTGGCTCAGCAAAACTCCGAATAAAGAAAGCAAATATACCTATTTTGACGAAAACGGCAAAAAGGCAGAGGCAGGTTGCAACAGAATTTGCACCTATGTTGTGTTGACAGAAAACGAAACGGGTAAAACACTTGTTTTCTTAAACACTCACCTCGACAACGCATCGAAGCAGGCTTCAAGCTTCGGAGCAAATGTTGTTTTTCAAAAGGTCGAAGAACTTAAAAATGAGTACGGCAAAAATGTAAGAATTGTGCTCACGGGTGATTTTAATTCGACTATGGACTCTACGGCTTATAAAACAATTGCGAAAATTCTTAATGACAGTACGGATTTTTCAACGAAAGGCGCAACTTATCAGGAATGGGGATATTGCTATATGGGCGATGAACCTATCGACTTTATTTTCACAAGCGGCACGCCTTCAAATTATACCGTTTTAAACGATTTGAACGGCGGATATATTTCCGACCATTACGGAGTTTTTGCAAGTGTTAAGTTTTAAAAAGACAAAAAGCGTTGGAGAAATTCATCTCCAACGCTTTTTGTCTTTTGCAGGCATAGGCAAAGTGAGTTTTTGACCTTTCAAGTCTTTGAAATTACCTGTTTCAAAATTTTTACGCAATGTGGCCGAGGTATTTTGGTTTTGCTTCGTTCAGATAATCGACAAGCTGCTCGTAAACATCCATAAACTTGAAATTGATTGTAATATCGCCGTTCTTGTGGACAAGGATTGTATCGACAAGTTCACATAAAATCGGACGGGTCAGTTTATCAATTTTGCCGAACTGCGTAAATTTTTTGATGAAATCGCTTTGATTTATTTGAGTTGATTTTTCCTTTTCTGCCGTTTTTTCGTATTCCGCAATTTTTATGTCTAAGTCGGCAATTTTTCTTGCCATATTTTCTTTAAGCGTTGTATACTCGTCAAGTGTGATGATATTCGCCTTATAATCGGGATAAAGGTCGAGTGACATTTTTTTAATGTTATCTCTGTCGCTTTTCAGCTTATCGAGTGCTTTTTTTGTAAGCGTATCGCCTTTTTTCACAGCTTGTTTATTGATTTTATCAAGAATTTTTTCAATTTCAACAGCCGTGTCAATCATATTTTGAATTGACGAAAGCACCGTTTTTTCAAGCACATCAATCCGAATTGAATGAGGCGAACAGGCAGTTTTACTCTTTTTGCTTGCCGTGACGCAACGGTAATATTTGTAAATTCCGTAAGCGTGATTGTTCACTTTTTTGCTCATTGCATGGCGGCAGTCGGCACATTTTACAAAGCCGGAAAACAGGTCAACCTCCGTCTTTTTAGGCGAAGTTCGAGTGTTTCGATTAAAAAGCGACTGCGCTTTTTCAAAGGTTTCCTTGTCAATAATCGGCTCGTGCGTGCCCTCAACGATTATCCATTCGCTTTTTGGCTTTGCCCTGCATTTCTTTATTTTGTAGCTTATATTTGTGTTTTTGCCTTGCACCATATTGCCGATATATATTTGATTTCTAAGCATTCTGCGAACGGTAGAGTCACACCATAAGCCGTCGTTATTTTTGTTCGTATGCTTGTAGTTAAAGCCTTTTTGACGCTTGTATTCACTCGGATTCGGTATACACAGCGCATTGAGGCTTTTTGTAATTCCTATAACGCTTTTGCCCTCAATAAACCATTTAAAAATCGTTCTTACAACTTCTGCCGCTTCTTCATCAATTATCAATTTATGGTGGTCATCAGGGTCTTTCAAATAGCCGTAAGCGGCAAAAGAGCCGATAAATTTGCCCTGCTTTCGGTTTATGTCAAGCGCCCCACGAATGTTGACGGAAGTGTTGGCAATGTAGCTTTCGTTAATAACATTTTGGATGCCGACTGTGATGCATTGCGTGGCAGGATTTGTGTGTTTTGAAATTGTGTCAACACCGCTGTTTAAGGCGATAAATCGGATATTAAGTTTAACAAAAATATCGTCAATATATCTGCTTGAATCGGCATAGTTTCTGCCAAAACGAGAAAGGTCT
>DAVZKM010000163.1:0-4375 GCA_052272245.1 Eubacterium sp. | reverse complement strand
GGCGGAACAGAGGCTCAGGACTGGGCAGAAATGCTTTTCAGAATGTATAATCGTTGGGGAGAGCGCCACGGCTACAAAGTTTCGACTCTTGATTATCTTGCCGGCGATGTTGCAGGTGTTAAGAGCGCCACTATTCTTGTTGAGGGTGAAAACGCTTATGGCTATCTTAAAGGCGAAATGGGTATTCACCGTCTTGTAAGAGTATCGCCTTTTGACTCTTCGGGCAGGCGTCACACCTCGTTTGCTTCTGTTGAGGTTATGCCTGAAATCGATGATGACGTTGACGTTGAAATCCGTGATGAAGATATTAAAATGGACGTTTACAGGGCTTCAGGTGCAGGCGGTCAGAAGGTTAATAAAACTTCATCTGCCGTTCGCCTTACTCATATACCTACGGGCATTGTTGTATCGTGCCAAATTGAGCGAAGTCAGCACCAAAACCGTGAGGTTGCGATGCGTATGCTTAAATCAAAGCTTGTTGAAATCAAGGAAAGAGAAAACCTTGAAAGAATAGAAGATATTAAGGGCGACCAAAAGGAAATCGCTTGGGGAAGTCAAATCCGTTCCTATGTTTTTATGCCGTATACAATGGTTAAGGACCACAGAACGAATTTTGAAATGGGCAATATTACCGCTGTTATGGACGGCGACCTCGACGGTTTCATTAACGCTTACTTAAAAATGAAATCTGTTGAGGGAGTTGAATAATTTGGAGGCGATACTTGATATAGCCGCATTTTCGGGCTTTTCAATCAGGCTTGCGCTTGCTATAGTTTTAGGCTTTGTTGTCGGCTTTGAGCGCCAATGGACAAAGCATCAGGCAGGAATACTGACTAATGTTATTGTGTGCGTAGGTGCATATGCTTATACTGCGTTTTCATATATAGCGCTTGGGAATAATATTGATGTTACCCGTGTTGCGGCTCAGGTTGTAAGCGGTATCGGTTTTCTTGGCGCAGGTCTTATTATTCGTGACGGCGCAAAAGTCAGCGGTCTTTCAACTGCTGCAACTATTTGGACAACTGCGGCTATCGGTATTTTGTGTACGCTTGATAATATTTATTATGCAGTGATTGTTGCTGCCGCAATAGTTATTGTTCATCTTGTTTTGCACCCGTTTTCCGATTATGTCAATAAAAAGAGCCACTACAATAAGGACAGGCGAGACAGAGAAGAGACTATGTATAAAATTTCAATTTTATGCAAGGAAAGCTCAGAAATTGATATTCGTTCTCATTTGATTAAAACCATAAGAGAAAAAAATGACGTTCTTTTACATAATCTTGAAAGCAACGATGAGATAAACGGCGACGTCAAGATTAAGGCTTACATAACAACGGCAAAGAAAAATAATGATGTTGTTGAAAGTATAATCGTTCATATCGGCAAGGATGAGGGCATTATCTCTGCCGGTTGGAAAATTACCGAGTAATACCAAACATAATAATAACCTCCCGGCTAAAAATAATGGCGGGAGGTTTTTTTATGAAAAAAATCATATTAACATCAAGTCTTTTGATTTGTGCACTTTTGGTAATTTGGGGTTGCACAAAATCATCAAATAATAACGAAACGATAACTCAAACAAAAACGTCGGCGTCAACCACAACAACCGAAAAAGCCAAAACGACAGATAATACCACTACAAATGTTGCCGATACATCTGTTCAGGCGGACAATATGGGTGTAGACGGTTTGAGCACCGAAAAAGTTGTTTGGGGTCCCGGCAGGGCGGAAAATCATCAGCAGCCGACAGATCCCGTAATGCTCAATTCTCAATATAAAAATCTCGGCGCACGCTTTATTCTTGATGATAAAAAATCAATTTGCCTAACCTTTGACGAGGGGTATGAAAACGGCTTCACTCCTGCAATTTTAGATACGCTTAAGGAGAAAAAAGTTAAGGCGATTTTCTTCGTGACATATGATTTTGCAAAGGATAATCCTAAGCTTATTAAGCGAATGATTGATGAGGGGCATATTGTCGGCAACCACACCTACCGCCACTACACAATGGACGAGGTTGACACAGCCACGGCTAAAGAGGAAATTACGTTTCTTCATAATTATATTAAAAAGAATTTCAAATATGAAATGAAACTTTTCCGCTTTCCGAAAGGGGAGTTCAGCCAAAGCACACTCGCCCTTGCTAAAAACCTCGGTTATAAAAGCGTATTTTGGAGCTTCGCCTATGCCGATTGGGACACCCAAAATCAATCTGACGAAAAAACAGCTTTGAATGAGATTACAAAATATCTTCATCCGGGTGAAATAATGCTTCTCCACGCAGTCAGCAAAACTAATGCGTCAATTCTCGGCGACGTGATTGACGAAGCCCAAAAGCAGGGCTATAAATTCACGACAAATGTATAAATAAATTTGCGAAAGAAAAAGGAAGTTGAAAAAGAACAAGTTCCATAAGGAAGTATTTCATATATAAGAAACGGTGCATCTTTCTTGTGCACCGTTTTTTCTTTTTATTGAATTTACATATATATGGATTTTGGTATCAAAATCCGATGCTCGTTACACTAAAGGACAGGGATATGCCGTTCTCCTGCAAATCACTTCTATTGCCTAAAACACCGTTTTAAACCGGCACAGAAGCTGTCTAACTTCACATTGTATAGAACAAATATTCCTTTGCCGAGACTTTTACTAATAATCTTTTTGAATTTTTTAAAAGGCTCTTGACTTAGAGCTAACTCCAAGTAGTATAATATAATTACATCGAAAGGACGGTGATGATGATGGGCTTAACAATAAAAGAAGTCAGTGATAAATATGGTATTCCCGCCGACACTTTAAGATATTATGAAAAGGTAGGTGTTATCCCTCCCGTAACAAGGACTTCGGGCGGTATAAGAGACTACTGTGAAAGTGATATTTCGTGGGTTAAAAATGCGAAATGTATGCGCTCGGCAGGTCTTTCTATTGAGTTTTTAATTGAATATCAAAAGCTGTATAACGAGGGCGATTCAACTTTTAAAGCACGGTTTGACTTACTTAGTGAACAGAGAAATCTTCTTTTAGATCAAAAACAGCAGTTAGAAGAAACGCTTGCTAAGCTCAATTACAAAATTTCAAAATATGAAAAGGCAATTCAAACAGGAAAATTAGTTTGGGATTGTGAAGAAAATAAGGAGGCTAAATAGCTATGGCTGTAAAACAAACAGCAGGAAGAAACCAACTCGGCGATTTTGCTCCGAAATTCGCCGAACTTAATGATGATGTCTTATTCGGAGAGGTGTGGTCAAGAGAGGATAAACTCTCGCTTCGTGACCGTTCACTTGTAACCGTAGTCGCATTGATGTCTATGGGACTTACAGATTCATCTTTTCAGTATCATCTGATGTCGGCTAAAAATAACGGTATCACCAAAACTGAAATTGCAGAAATATTAACTCACGCAGCTTTTTATGCAGGCTGGTCGAAAGCGTGGGCGGCATTTAAAATGGCAAAAGAGATATGGGCAGAAAGCATTGACGAAAACGATGAAAAAGCAAAGCACGAAAGCTCGATGGTATTTCCTATCGGAAATCCAAACGACGGCTTTGCGCAATACTTTGTAGGTCAAAGCTACCTTGCTCCTATTTCCACATCGCAGGTTGGTGTTTTCAATGTAACTTTTGAGCCGAAATGCCGTAATAATTGGCACATTCATCACGCTGATAAAGGCGGCGGACAGATTTTGATGTGTGTGGCAGGTCGAGGATATTATCAGGAATGGGGCAAGGACGCTGTGTTAATGAATGCAGGCGATGTTATCAATATTCCCGTAGGTGTTAAGCATTGGCACGGAGCAACAGCCGACAGTTGGTTTTCACATCTTGCGATTGAAGTCCCCGGTGAAAACTGTTCAAATGAATGGTTGGAAGCTGTAAAAGATGATGAATATAATAAACTCAATAAAAGGAGTATACAATTATGAGCAAAAAATTAGTGGCATATTTCAGCGCAAGCGGAGTTACCGCAAAGCTTGCGAAAACACTTGCTTCTGCCGTCGGCGGTGATTTACACGAAATTATACCGGCAGAAAAGTACACATCGGCAGACCTTGATTGGACGAACAAAAACAGCCGTTCAAGCATTGAAATGAACGACAAAAGCTTCAGACCTGCTATTGCAAATACAGTCGAGAATATTGAACAGTACGATGTTATTTATGTAGGCTTTCCGATTTGGTGGTATGTTGCGCCGACAATTATAAATACATTTTTAGAAAGCTATGATTTATCGGGCAAAACCGTCATTCCGTTTGCAACCTCGGGCGGCAGCGGTATGGGAAATACAAATGCAGAGCTTGCGCCGTCTTGCAAAGGAGCAAGCCTTAAAAACGGCAAACGCTTTTCACCGCTCACAACGGAAAGAGAGC
>DAVZKM010000162.1:0-4384 GCA_052272245.1 Eubacterium sp. | reverse complement strand
TTCTGTCAAGGACTATACTAATTGCTTTTATTCCCTTGATTAACGGCGGATATAGTCGTATAAGGAAATAAAGATTTTTGGAAAGAAGACTTTATTATGTGAATTTTACTTACGTTGGCTGCTATCTTTGCACCGTCTATGTAGATATGAGATAAATCTACATTTTCCATTCCAAAGATATATGAATTGATCTCTGCAAGAATATCATCAATACAATCAACAAGATAATCCTTCATAAAATTATCTATCGTCATATGACTTGGCACTTTTGTTTCCTGCAATAGCCACATAAACCGTATATCGTTATTACAAAGCCTTTCTATCTTTCTTGTTGACAAACAGCCAAATTCCATAAATGAAAACAGTATTACTTTCAGCAAGATTTTACTATCATATCTTTTGCGACCTATCCTGCTTTCCTTAACGGCAAGATGTTTATTCGGCTGTTTTTTTACAGCCACTTTTTTATAAGCGCAATTTTTAAATCTTATATTTCTCTCAGCCTTTTGTTTATTGCGTTGAGAACTCTTTTTTTGTCAGCTGACCACAGAGGTGCGATTAAATCCTTTTTCGCACCGTCACCCGTCAGCCTGTGAATGACAATATCCTTTGGTATAATTTCAACGCATTTTGCTATGAGCTCAACATATTCGTCAAATTCAAGTGTTTTAAATAGTCCTTTTTCATAATCTTTTGCAAGGTCGGTGCCGTTGATTACGTGCAAAAGCTGCAGCTTTATTCCGTTTGCTTTGCTTTGGCAAACGTATTTAACCGTTTCAAGCATATCCTCTTCGCTTTCATTTGGCAGACCTAAGATTACGTGAACAACAATGTTTACTCCTATTTTTTTTAAATCCCTTACCGCCTTATCATAAACGCTTAAATCATAGCCTCGCCTTATGTATTTTGCAGTTTTTGGGTGAATGGTCTGTAGTCCTAATTCAACGAAAACAGGTTTGATTTTGTTTATTTCATCAAGGAGCATTAGCACGTTATCACCTAAGCAATCGGGTCTTGTCGCAATTGAAAGCGCAACAATGTCCGGATGATTTATCGCTTCTTCGTATTTTTGTCTAAGTATTTCAACAGGCGCA
The DNA here is from genome assembly GCA_052272245.1 of Eubacterium sp. Taxonomy (GTDB): domain Bacteria; phylum Bacillota; class Clostridia; order Oscillospirales; family Acutalibacteraceae; genus Eubacterium_R. The sequence goes on along the minus strand of DAVZKM010000162.1, from coordinate 3,290 downwards.
TACGTGTTTGTGAAGGGTTGAAAATATGCGATATATTTGCCGCTTTTTATTTTATTTTCTACTTTTTTCTTACCACTTTCAATCTGCTCTGTTATGCTCATATCTCTGCTCTCGGCAAAATCTCCGCTACCGCCTTGGGAACAGAAAATACAGCCACGTGTGCCTGCCTTTCCGTCACGGTTTGGACAGGTGAAACCGCCGTCTATGCTGATTTTATATATCTTTTGACCGAATTTGTCCTTTAAATATTTGTTAAAACTTAAATATTCCATAGCTATACCTCATAATATAAAGTATACCATAAAATAATATTAATTAAAATAAAAATAATATAGTTATTGACTTGCAATCACCTTTAGTTTAAAATTGATTTGATATCAAACAGAAAAGGAAGAGAGAAATGAGAGTTTTTTTAAGCTGTCTTGTTTGCAGAATCGTTACCTTTGTGTTGCATAAGCTCGGCAGAGGTGCAACATCTATGCCCGGCAAGGTCGCACTCAAAGTCAAAAGAAATGTTTTAAAGGATTTGTCTAAGAATACCAAGGTTATTGTAGTAACGGGTACTAACGGCAAAACCACGTCCTGCCGTATTCTTGAAGAGGGACTTAAAAAAGCGGGTAAGTCGTATTTTATCAATAAATCGGGTGCTAACCTTATTACAGGTGTTACCGCTTCGTTTATTATGAATTCAACAATCACCGGTAAATGCAAAAAAGATTATGCCATTATCGAATGTGACGAAAATGCATTTAAAGAGGTTTCAAGATACATTCACTGCGACGTTATCCTTGTAACCAATGTTTTTCGTGACCAGCTCGACCGCTACGGTGAGGTTACACATACCTTGAATGCTATCAAGGAATCTGTTAAAAATCTTCCTGATGCTATAGTTTGCCTTGATGCCGATTGCTCACTTACCTATTCAATGTCTAAGGAAATTCCAAATAAAATTATCACTTTCGGCGTTAATGTTCCTTTTGATAAGAATGCAAAAGCGCCTGAAATCAGCGATGCTAAGTATTGCATCTTTTGTAAGCACGAGTATAATTATACTTATCACACCTACGGTCACCTCGGCGGCTTTATTTGCCCTAATTGCGGCTATAAAAGACCTCAGCCTGATTTTGCGGTTGAAAGCGTGGAAGAAATGAAAAACGACCACTCCGTTGTTATTGCAAATCTAAACGGCGACAGAAATATAATCAAAGTTAATATCGGCGGTGCGTATAATATTTATAATGCTATCGGTTGTGCCGCCGCTCTTACCGCATTCGGTATTGATGAAAAAACCATTATTGACGCTATTGAGCATTTTAACGGCGCTTTTGGAAGAATGGAACATTTCAAAGCAGGCGATAATACAGTCAATCTTATTCTTGTTAAAAATCCGGCAGGCTTTAGCCAAACTATGAATTTCCTTAAAAATGTCGATGATGATTTCACCCTCATTCTTTCGCTTAACGATAATGCCGCAGACGGCAGAGATATAAGTTGGATTTGGGACGTCGATTTTGCAGGAATATTTGAAAAGGCCAATGTTAAAGAAATTTATGTTACAGGCAAGCGCTGTTATGATATGGCAGTTCGTGTTAAGTACGAGGGCGTAGGAAACAGAGAAATTAAGATTATCGAAAATGAGGATTATAATAAACTTGTTGACATTGCAACAAGTCAGGGCAATGACGTTTATGTTGTTCCGACTTATACCTCAATGATGGCTATGCGCCCTGTAATCGCTAAAAGACTTGGAGGTAAGGACTTTTGGGAATGATGATTAAAATTGCACACCTTTATCCCGATATGCTCAATCTCTACGGCGACAGAGGTAATATTATTGCACTTACTAAAAGAATGGAACTTCGTGGTATTTCCACTCAGGTTGACAGAATTACTATGGGTAAATCCTTTAATGCCGAAGATTATGATATTCTCTTTATCGGCGGCGGTCAGGACTTTGAGCAGGACGTTTTGCTTGAGGACTTGAAAAAGGGCAAGGATAAGGAAATTAAACGTGCTGTTGATTCGGGCAAGGTTATGCTCGCTATCTGCGGCGGCTACCAAATGCTCGGCAAATATTATAAAACTTATGACGGCAAAATGCTTGAATATATCGGCGCTCTTGATTTTTATACCGAAGGCAAAGAGGAACGTATGATAGGCAATTTTGCTTATAAAACAAAAGAGGGAATAGAGGTTGTCGGCTTTGAAAATCACAGCGGCAGAACGTATCTCGGCAAGGGCGTTGAGCCGCTCGGCAAAATGATTAAAGGCTGCGGTAATAACGGTGAGGACGGCACAGAGGGCGTCAGGTATAAAAACACTTTCGGCACATATTCTCACGGCCCTGTTTTGCCTAAAAATCCGCAGCTTGCAGATTTGCTCATTTCCTTGGCAATTGAAAATAAATACGGCTCCTGCACACTTGAGCCTCTTGATGATGATTTGGAGGATAAGGCAAGAGCTCAGGTTATTAAGCTATATATAAAATAGGAGAAGAATATGAAGCTTTATATTAAGCAAAAGGTGTTTTCAATCGGCGCTAAGTTTTCTGTTAAGGATGAAAACGGCAATGACAAATATTTTGTTGAGGGTGAGATTTTGACTCTCGGCAGAAAGATGCACATATATGATACCTATGATAACGAGGTGGCGTTTGTCCGCCAAAGGCTTTTGACATTTATGCATAAGTTTACCGTTGAGGTAGGCGGTGAAGAGGTTGCCGAAATAGTTAAGAAACTTACCCTCTTTAAGCCTAAGTATTATGTTGACGGCTTGGGCTGGGACGTTGACGGCGAGCTGTTCGCCCACGATTATGTTATCACCTCAGGCAATGAGGAAATCGTTTCAATCCATAAGGCTTGGATGAGCTGGGGCGATACTTATGAGCTTGATATTGCAGATGATACTGACGAAATAACCGCTCTCGCAGTCGTTCTTGCGATTGATACTGTTCTCGACAGTGCCAATAACGCCGCTGCCAATATGATAATAAATAGTTGATAATAAAGAGAAATAGAAAAAAGAATTGATAAATAATAAACTTAGAGAATATTATAACAAAAAAAGGCTTGATTTTTTGAGCCTTTTTTGTTATAATACTTCAGCATTCGTAGAAATACAAGCGAATACGCACACACCCGAGTTAAGCCTTAGGTGATTTTTATGGGCTTTTGCCATACTCGGTGTGGAGGAATTAACCTTAAAGGAGGAAATAATAATGGCAAACGTAGTTTCAATGAAACAGCTTTTAGAAGCAGGTGTTCACTTCGGACACCAGACAAGAAGATGGA
>DAVZKM010000161.1:0-4399 GCA_052272245.1 Eubacterium sp. | reverse complement strand
AAGTGGCTTAAATAGGGCGTTTTGAAAAATTTTAATGCAAAAAAACACCAACCTCAGAAGCGGCTTCCATCTTAAATCTGTTAAGAGCTTCTTTAGCTTCAGGAACTGTATTTTTTGCCATTGTAAAAACACCTCTCTTATCAAAAATTCGCAAAGCGTGTTGATATTTTGAATAAAATTTTCTTCAAAATATTTATCACGTAATATCAAATCGCTCTTGCAAGTATAGTTTATGAAATGTATGCGTTTTTACAATTGAAAAATTTTTACAATTAAGATATGTTCAAATTAAAAACATTTTTTTGCAAAGTTCTTTGCCGCAGGCAGTTTTAAATATTTTGTCATAAGCGTTTTGCACAGCTGATTTTGGAAGGCTTTCCTCAAACATATTAACAAGAAAGTCCGCTTCAACGAGTATTTGCCAATCTATGCTGTTTATATTGTCGTATGTGTGGTGATGAGCTATTAAGTATTGCACTCTCTGTGATATTTCGGTATTAAACCCTAATTCAGCAAAAAGATTTTCAGCCAATTTCGGACCCTCTTTTTCCTGCAATTTTCCGCTGCAATTGCCGTATTTTTTTTCGCAGATGTGGATTCCTATGTCGTGAGTGAGGGCAGCGGTTTCGATTATAAATAAAGTTTTATCATCAACATTTTCGTTTTCTGCTATCAGTTTTGCGTAGCTGTGGACTTTGCAAAAATGCTGAATCCTTTTTGCGTCTGTGCTGTATAAATCTATCATTGCCAAGTGTAATTTGTTAATCATTTTAGTGCCTCGATTTTGTTATCCTATTGTGATTTTTAACTTATGAATAATTTAAAGTTTGCGTTTTAATATCTATATCGTACTATATCACAGGCGAATAGTCAACGAAAATACAATTGTTCTTTATGCAGTGTGCACTTTTGCTTTCGCAAACGCCGAATTTGTTAAATTCAAATTTGTTGTGTATATAAAAAACTGTCTCGCTCAAACTGCGAGACAGCTTTAGTTTTAGCCATTCGACTAAAGTAATAATGTTTTGTTTTATTCATCCATAGAAAATATTATTGATTTAAGGATAAATAATCCGTTTTCTTGCGCTTTTCCGTAATGATTATTAAAACTGCAAAGGCGATAACACCGGCTGCGCTGATGTATGCTCCTTCTTTTAAATAAGGAGTATGATATTGAAGTTCTATTGTGTGTTTTCCTTTGTCTAAAGCAAGTGCGCTAAATGCCGTGTCGGATTGTAAAAGCTCAGCTTCTTTGCCGTCAACCGTGGCACTCCAACCCTTGCTGTAAGGAATGGAAATGCAGAGTATTTTTGCTTTTTGCAAATCAATTGTGCCGGTTATTTTGTTTTCACTCATTTTGACGTTTTGCATTGTGTCTGCTTTTAAGTCTGCAATCTGTTGTGACGCTTGGTCTATAGGCTGCTCAAGAACCTCAATATCGGATAAGTCGTAAATTCCCGGTTTATCAAAAGTTATTTTAATACTGTTTTTCGCATTTTCGGTATAGCCAAGCCCAACAAGATATGTTTTAACACCTGTGTAACGCACGTAAGAAGATGAATTGCAGGTGACAAAATCGGTTTTGTATTTCTTGCCGTCATCGGTTTGAAAGGAAAAACGCATTTTCATTTGAGACGGCAAAGCGTGTTTTGATGTGTTTTTACCTGTTTGCTTGTCATTTAAACCGCTCTTGTTCTCATCAATATGGCTGTAGTTATTAAATGTATAACGCAAATATGTTTCCTGATTTTTTTCACCTGTAAATTTAATATATATACTGCTTTTTGCATTGTAAACATATACTTTTTCTCCCTCGACGGCAGTATTCTTATTGCACTCAACGGTGTAAGGCACGCTTTTGTCGGTAAAGAGGGGAGTGATTGTATTCATTTTGTCAGGTACGTTTTCAAGCACAACGCCTTGAATTAACGCTTGCTGCTTTTCTAATGATGAAAGCTTGTCATAATCGGATTTTTTGATAACGTTATTTGTTGTGTAACCGAACGGTAATGCGTTCTTATTTTGATAAACCTTTCCTTTTAACTTTTCAAAACCGTAGGGAAGCGAAGTTTTCTTATTTTTAACATAATATTTAACATTTGTTACGGCGTTCATTGCGACTGAATCGTTAAATCCTTTGAACATATAAGCCGCATTGGCAGGCTGTTCTGTTTCGCTTACAAACTCGGCTAAATTTTTGTTTTCCATACTCCAATAAAATGAAGTACCGTTCATACCGACGTAAGTGCTTTCGTTGTAATTTATTTTTCCTCCGCTGTAGCGATAGAATGTATCATCGCCTTTAGCCGCCTTTTTCACCTTGCTCGCCGCAGAACGCTTAATCTTATTGTTGACTGCACCGTAACTCACATATTTTGTAATATGGTTATTGCCGTGACTGCTGAAAAAATATGCCGAATTGCCTGCAAATGAGGCAAATACAAGGATTACTGCTAAAACAGGAGCAATAAGCTTCTTTGACGATTTATTTCCAATTATACAAGCTATTACTATTAGCAGCGCTGTTATAAGAGAAAAAATAATGTTGTGATTTATTTTATTCATCAACAATACGGCAGCTAAGGAATATACTGCGATTGCTATGATTATGCATAAGCCTTTGCCTGTGCTGATTTTGCAAAGGTCTTGCCATGTTACTGTGACAATATATGCAATAATCATTGCGTAAGCCCAAACCCAACGGTTAGCCATATATGAAAATCCGTTAAAAGCCCAGCCGAATGCAGGGATAAGAAGCATAGCCGTAGCGCCTAAAAATATTAATCTTAATGGGCGCCAACTTTTATTTTTAGTAAAGAATAAAATGCAAATGGCAGGAAGCGCAACAGCGTTATACCCAAGATGTGTAAGATATTGGGGCTTTGTTTGAGAGGAGAACATAGAAGCTAAGAAATTGCGATAATAATCCATATTGTATATCCAGGTGTGAACATAACTCTCGGATGAACGACCGTCACCGATAAAGGCTAATGCTACAGGCATAAATATAATTGCACTTAAAATTACGCCTAAAATTGCACTGCCTGCGATTTTAAAGAAAATTCCAAAGCTTCTTTGGCACGATGACGATTTCTGCAAACAAGCAAAAAGTGTATAAATTGCGGTAAATAAAGCAAGCATATAAAAAAAGTAAAAGTTGCTTATAGCTGCAAAGAATACCGTAACAACAAAAAGATACGGTCTTTTGCCTGCTGTAATTTGCTCTACACCGATAAGGAGCAACGGCAAAAATATCATAGGAAGCGCAAAAAACGGATGATGCGACACTATGAACATTCCAAATAAGGTAAACACATAAACAAGCGAGCCTACCGTTACGCTTGAAATGTGATTTTGCTTTTTAATAAAACAGAAAGCACCGAAGCTAAGCCCGGCAAGATATAAACGAAACAGCGATAAAAGACTGTAAAGATATGCTGCATATTTGGCAGGACAGGCGATGCTTAACAAATCAAGCGGGTCACCGATAGTGTAAAAGTGAAGCGTGGTTAATATATCGCTTCCGAGTCCTATTGAAAAATCCCATTGCGGCAACACAAACTTATGAGTTTCAAACAGCGTTTCTAAAATTTCACGTCCGTATTTGCCGAAATATACAAAGGCGGCAAAGTGTTGCCTCCAGCCGTCGCTGTTGACGATTAATGTCTTTTTGTTTATTATAAACCAAAAGTAACATAAAGCAGCACAAACTAAAAAAGCTGCGCTGTAAAGTAAAAAGAATTTTTTGCCGTTTTTAATCGGTTTTTTTAAAGTTGACGGTGTATCGCTCATAATGTATCCTTTTTAAGGCAATCTATTGAAATCTTGTTCTAATATAATTTTTATTGCATTATAATTATATCATATAGTAAATAGCATTACAATAAAAAATGATGTAAACATTTGTGAAGAAAAAGCCCTATATAAGCGTAAGTTTTGGAGTTATCAATAATCCAATCTTTTTTAAGAACTATTATAAAAGAAATTTTAAGCAATGTTGACTGTTTTTTATTGACATGTAAATGTAAATATGCTAATCTAAATAATGACAAGGGGGTCTGCAAGGCAGATCCCTGATTTGCTATACGGAGGTATTCATAATGAAAAACTTAGGCTACTATAACGGTAAGTATGACGAGATTGAAAAAATGCAAATTCCGATGCTTGACAGAGTTTGCTGGTTTGGTGATGGTGTTTATGACGCAACATATGCTCATAATCATATTGTTTTTGATATGGATGCGCATCTTACAAGATTTTACAATTCCGCAAAACTTCTTGGTATGAACATTCCGATAGAGCGTGACGAGCTTGACAAATTGCTCAGAGAGCTTGTTAAAAAGGTCGATGACGGCGACCAATTTGTTTATATGCAGGTTACTCGTGGAAACGGGCTTCG
>DAVZKM010000160.1:0-4501 GCA_052272245.1 Eubacterium sp. | reverse complement strand
CGGCCGCTGCTCCTGCAACTCAGGGCACAGCAGGTTCAATTAAGGTTGAAGCTCCTATGCCGGGCACAATCCTTGATGTTAAGGTTTCAGTAGGCGATTCTGTTTCAAGCGGTTCTGTTCTTTGCATTCTCGAAGCTATGAAGATGGAAAACGAAATCGTTGCTCCTCAGGACGGCACTGTTGCTTCTATTAATGTTTCTAAGAGTGACAGCGTTGAAGCAGGCCAGGTTATCATTACATTAAACTAAGAGGTGTCGTAAATGGCTAAAATCGGAATTACTGAAACAGTTCTCCGTGATGCTCATCAGTCTTTGATTGCAACACGTATGAGAACTGACGAATTTGAGGGCATTCTCGAAAAAATGGATAAAATCGGCTATCATTCACTTGAATGTTGGGGCGGTGCAACATTTGACAGTTGCCTTAGATTCCTTGATGAGGACCCGTGGGACAGGCTTCGTCTTATTCGTAAAAAATGTCCTAATACAAAGCTCCAAATGCTTTTCAGAGGTCAGAATATGCTCGGTTATCGCCATTATTCTGATGAGCTTGTAGATTATTTTGTTAAAAAGAGTATTGATAACGGTATCGATATTTTGAGAATTTTCGACGCTCTTAACGACGTTCGTAATCTTCAAACAGCTATTGATGCCGCTAAGAAATACGGCGGTCACGTTCAGGCGGCTATTTCTTATACAACCGGTCCTGTTTTTGATATTGACTACTATTGCAATTATGCAAAACAGCTTGAAAATGCAGGCGCTGATTCAATTTGTATTAAGGATATGGCAGGTCTTTTGACTCCTTACGGAACTTATGACCTTGTTAAGGCACTTAAGAGTACAGTTGATATTCCTGTTCAGCTTCACTCTCACTATACTTCGGGCCTTGCTTCAATGGTACACCTTAAGGGTATTGAAGCAGGTGTTGACGTAATCGACACTGCTATGAGCCCGCTTGCTATGGGCACATCTCATCCGGCTACTGAGTCTATGGTAGCCGCTCTCAAGGGTACCGAATACGATACAGGTCTTGATATAAAGGCTCTTTCTGAAATAAGAGATTTCTTTACGCCTCTTCGTGAAAAGTATCTTGCTTCAGGTCTTCTTGACCCTAAGATGCTTGGTGTTGACGCTAATACTCTTCTTTATCAGGTACCGGGCGGTATGCTTTCTAACCTTGTTTCTCAACTTAAGCAGGCAGGTAAGGCAGATAAGCTTGACGATGTGCTTGCCGAGGTTCCGAGAGTAAGAGAGGATTCAGGTTATCCTCCACTTGTTACTCCTACCTCCCAAATCGTTGGCACTCAGGCAGTATTCAACGTTATTATGGGCGAGAGATATAAGATGGTTACTAAGGAATTTAAGGATATGGTTGCAGGTAAGTATGGCAAGACTCCTTGCGATATCGACCCTGAGTTCCAAAAGAAGATTGTAGGCGATGACGAAATTATCACCTGCCGTCCTGCTGACCTCATTCACGATAAGATTGATGATTTTAAGGACGAAATTAAGGAGTATTACGAGCAGGAGGAGGATGTTCTTTCTTATGCTCAGTTCGGTCAGGTTGCTGTTAAATTTTTCCAAAAGAGAAGAGATAAAAAATACAACCTCGACGGTAAACATGAGAATTTTGAATCAAAGGTTCATCCTGTTTGATTGTTCAATAATTTAATAATAGTCTAAAAGGTGTTGCATAAGCAGCACCTTTTAGTTTTTGTGCACAATGTACTATATTTTTTATATAATCATTAACATATGTATAACAAACACCTAAAAATTCTGATAAATTGTGAAAAAATTGTGTATAAACTATTGCAAAAAGCTGCATTTTATGCTATATTCACATTAGGGTACTGTTTGAATAATTATTATAAATTGGAGGAACTAAAAAGTGAAAGAAACATTCAAAAAGTTATTCGCATGCCTTATGGCTTTAATTATGGTGATGACTGTAACCCCATGCACAGCCGTTACCGCTTTAGCCGCAGAGGCAAAGAGCTCAAACATTGCGGAAACGGAGGCTAAATACAAAACAGCCCCATCAGCAACCTTTACCGCCAAGAAGGGTATGAGCGAGGTTTCTTGGCTCAACAGCAGTGATGTAACTACCACTGAAGGAACATCTTATAAGCAGTCTTTTGCTCCGTCATCAAATGTACTTTATTGGCCGAGCGCTTATGTGGGAACAGAGACTAATCTTGACGAGGGTGCAAACAGACTTAATTTAAAAATGTTTTATCCGTCGGCAGTATTGCTTTGGGACGGTACAACAGATGCTTATATGCCTATTATGGCACTTGCTCAAAATACACAAAAAAGCAATCCTTTTGCAATTGACGCCGGCAGAACAATTTTTTATGCGGCACCTTATGATTTTGAACGTTTAAACGCAGCTACATCTCCTGCTCACAGTGCGGATTTTTATGCTGACGAATGGCGTGGCGTTACCGGTTCGAAAAATGAGAATTTTACATTGACCAGATATTCTTCCGGCGGCTCGATTTTCGGATTTGCTGCTGAAGTATTAACTTCGTTTACTTACAAAGGCGAAGGCGCAGGTAAATGCTATAATTTCGGATTGTCTTGGGAAAATGACGCCGCAAGTTTTCTTCACGTTGATAGTGGCATAACATTTAATTCAAACGGCTATTTAGCAAAAAAGCTTTATTGGACAACTAATTCATACAGCGATCCGGAGGAGTTTAATACATCTCAGGATAACAACTCTTGGCAGTCAAGTTCTACAGTTTATGTAGTAAACTATGAGCCTGTTGCAGATGCTGCCAATGAAGCGGCAAAATATTTAAAAACTTTAGTTCAAACAGATTATACTCCTGAAGCGGTTAATGCATACTATGATGCTGTCGTGGCATTATTTGATTTTGACCCTAACACTTATTTTGACCAAAATGACGGTAAATCCGCAACTGATGTTGAGGATATTGCTGTTCGTGTAGGTAAGTGCACAACAGAAATTAAAAAAATTGTCGATAATTATAATGTTGCAAAGCAAAATCTTGAAAACAGTAAGCAATACCGTGTTTCGTTTACAGATGTGAACGGTGCTCTTGTTGCTGACCACTACTATAAGGCCGGCGAAACCATTATTCAGCCAAAGCTTGATGATGATAAGTTTATTAATACAGACTCTAAAGGTCATTATACTGTTTCTTATGAATGGCAGCCTGCAATTTCAGCTACAGCTACAGCTGATGTAAGCTATGTTGAAAAAGCAGTAATTCCTGTTAAAACACCGCATACATATCCTGCAAACTATACTCCTGTACATCAAGACGGCAAATATGCACATACACGCAAATGCACATTGTCTGATTGCGGCTATGTTGATTGGTCATATTGCACATTCGTAAAGGATGAAGAAAAATCTAAAGACGCAACTTGCACAACTGATGAAATCCTTGTAAAGAAGTGCTCGGTTTGCGGTCAGTCTTATACCGATAACGTTAATAATAAAAAGAAACTCAATCATGATATGCAGTTGGTAAGAACAGTTGCACCTACATGTGCCAATGAGGGCTATGATTTATATAAGTGCTCAAGATGTGGTGTGACTGAAAAAAGAAATACTGTTCCCGCAATTGCCGGAAGTCACGATTGGAAGTTTACTAAAACAGTTGCCCCGACTTGCAATGAAGAAGGTTACGACCTTTATACATGCTCAAAGTGTGGCACAACTGAAAAAAGAAATCCAAAACCGGCTGATACTTCTAAGCATAAATTCACTAAAACAAAAACTGTAGCACCAACTTGTACCGAAAAGGGTTATGATATTTACACTTGTTCAATTTGTGGCAAAACCGAACACAGAAATGAAGTTCCGGCTATTGCTGGTAACCATACATATCAGTTTACAAAGACCGTTGCTCCAACTTGCACAGAGCCAGGCTACGACCTTTATACTTGCTCAAAGTGCGGCACTACAGAAACGAGAAACGTAACACCGATTGATTCATCAAATCATAATTACACGTTAACGGTAGTCCCTCCGACTTGTACTGAACAGGGATATACAAAACATATTTGTGCACGTTGCGGTAATACATATAATGATAATTACATTAACGCATCCGGCCATTCATTTACAAATTATGTACCTGACGGCAACGCAACCTGTACTCAAGACGGCACGATGACAGCTAAGTGTGACAAATGCGACGTAACTAATACAATCACCGCTCCTAATTCAAAACTCGGTCATGACTATGCACAAACTGTTACTCCGGCAACTTGTACTGAAAAGGGATATACAACTTATGTTTGCACAAGATGTAATGACACCTATGTAGGAAATTATGTTGATGCTATCGGCCATAGTTATAATAATGTTGTTACTCCTCCAACCTGTACGGCAGGCGGATATACAACGCACACCTGTGTAAGAGGCGACAGCACCTTTGTTGATTCTCAAACTTCGCCTTTAGGTCACAGCTATGCTGCAACTGTAGTTGCTGCTACAACAACGTCGCAAGGCTATACAG
>DAVZKM010000159.1:0-4548 GCA_052272245.1 Eubacterium sp. | reverse complement strand
TATTTTCTTCCTCATATTCCTTTGAGTATTCAACGTTTTGCGTGTCGGGGATAGGTACACCCATTTCTGTTTTTCTGTCAGGTTGAACGGTTGGATTTGTTATGGAAGTTAAATATTTATTCGTCAAATCCGTATCTTTGCTTAATTGATATTTTTTCTTATATTTTTCATCTTTCATAAACTCACCTCTAAGGCTATTGTTTACAAAAGCTCGCTGATTATTAAATTAGAAACAAGCATTCCCTCGCTTGTGAGCGAAATTTTGTTTTTGTTTTCTTTTATAAGTCCCATTTTTACAAAACGTGAAAAGTCTTTTTTTATAAGCGATTTATCAATTCCACACTTTAGCCTTAAACCGAGCATAATTCGTTCTTCCTCGATATCAACCGCCCCTTCGCTTTTAAGCAACCAATCGGTATCGTAGTAAAATCTCTTGCCGTGCCAAAGGGAGTGTGCGCTTTTACCTAAGCCTAAATAATCGTCTAAAATCCAATATTTTATATTGTGTTTACTTTCAAACGACGGCTTAGAAAAATTGCTGATTTCGTATTGATTGAAGCCGAGAGATTTAAGCGAGCTTATAGTTTTTAAATACATTTCGCAAACCGTGTCCTCGTCGGGAAGGTTGAGCCTTTCCTTTAGGTCAAAAAATCTTGTGCCCTCTTCAATTTTAAGCATATATGCGCTTATGTGGGTAACGTTCATTTTATCGATAAATTCAAATGTTTCGTCAAGAGAGGAGAGAGTTTGCTTAGGAGTGCCAAGCATAACGTCAAGGCTTATGTTGTTTATTCCCGCTCTTTTAGCGTCATTAACAGCCTTTGCAACCTCCGTTTGCCCTGCGCTTCTGCCGAGTGCAAAGCGTTCTGCGTTTCTTGCGCTTTGCATACCTATGCTCACTCTGTTAATTCCGTATTTTGCATAGGTGTAAAAATCTTTTTCAAGGTCTTTTGACGGGTTACATTCAATCGTTATTTCGGAATTATTATCTATATCAAAACGCTTTTTTGCAGATGTCAAAATTTTGGCGATTAATTCGCTTTCTAAAATTGACGGAGTGCCGCCGCCGAAATATACCGTGTCAAATTCACCGGAATAATCAGCCATTGTTTTGATTAATTCGTCAGCGTATTTTTCGCTAAGCGCCTTGTCATATTTTACGCTGTAAAAATCGCAATAAGGGCATTTTGATTTGCAAAAAGGGATATGAATATATAAACCTGCTTTGTTGTTCATTTAATCACCTAAAAAATATGGGCAAGCACTGCTCGCCCATAAAATATTTTTGTATAAAATTTACTCGTCTGCCTCTGTTGAAAGAAGAACACGGTCGTTGTCAAATTCTTCTCCACCGGATGTAACCTTAAATTTTGCAAGAAGGTCAGCGGTGGTAAGATTTTTCTTTTCCTCGCCCGACACGTCATAAATAATTTTGCCCTCGTTCATCATAATAAGACGATTGCCTATATTTATAGCGTCCTTCATATTGTGAGTAATCATAATTGTTGTAAGATTGTCCCTTGCAACAATTTTTTCCGTAAGGTCAAGCACCTTTTTAGCGGTCTTAGGGTCAAGCGCCGCCGTGTGTTCGTCAAGGAGCAAAATCTTAGGCTTTTTAAGGGTTGCCATAAGAAGTGTAACAGCCTGCCTTTGACCGCCTGAAAGAAGTCCGACTTTTGATGTGAGCCTTGTTTCAAGTCCTAAATCAAGACTTTTAAGAACTTCAACATATTCTTCTTTTTCTTTTTTTGTAACGCCGAATGCCAAGCCTCTGTGCTTGCCTCTTCTTTTTGCAAGAGCAAGATTTTCGAGAATTTGCATATCGGCGGCTGTACCGTTCATGGGGTCTTGGAAAACTCTGCCGATATATTTGGCTCTTTTATGCTCGGGAAGCTTTGTAACGTCAATGCCGTCAACCGTAATAGTTCCGCAATCAACGGGGTAAACACCTGCAATCATATTAAGCATAGTTGATTTGCCTGCGCCGTTGCCGCCGATAACCGTTACAAAATCGCCTTCGTTGAGAACTAAATCAATGCCACGAAGAGCCTTTTTTTCATTAATTGTGTTAGGATTAAACGTTTTATGAACATTTTTAATTTCAAGCATTATTTGTTGCCCTCCTTAATCTTGATATGCTTTTGAGCATATTGCCCTTTAAGATAAGGAATACCGAGGAATACGGCAACAATGGCTGCGGTAAGAAGCTTGAGGTCGTCGGTATTAAGACCGAGGCTGATAACAAACTGCATTACTACATAGTAAATAATTCCGCCGAATGCAACTGCAAGAAGCCTGAGCGCAAAGTTTTTAAATATTTTGCCAAAGATAACTTCACCTATAATAACTGCGGCAAGACCGATGACGATAGCGCCTCTGCCCATATTGACGTCTGCAAAGCCCTGATACTGCGAAAGAAGCCCGCCTGCAAGAGCAACAAGACCGTTTGAAAGCACGAGTGCAACAGTTTTTGTCAAATTAATATTGATACCGTTTGCACGAGCCATATTCTGGTTACAGCCGGTAGCACGGATTGAATGACCGAGCTCGGTATCAAAAAACCAATAAAGAATTGCAATAATGGCAACAACAAAGATTGCTACTATGATAATTGCTTTTGTAATATCAGTCATACTTGCAAGCACGTGATATTTATAAATTGAAAGTGCTTGATTTGATTTGCCGAGTATTCTTAAATTTAGTGAATAGAGTGCAAGTTGAGTTAAAATACCTGCAAGAATAGGCGGTATGCCGAGCAGGGTGTTAAGAACGCCTGTAACAAGACCTGCCAGACAGCCTGCAAGAAAAGCAAACAAAAGTGCAACCCAAACATTCATTCCGTTCATCATTGATATAACTAAAACCGCACCGCCTGTTGCAAGCGTGCCATCGACAGTTAGGTCGGCAAAATCAAGCACTCTAAAAGTGATGTAAACGCCGATTGCCATTATGCCCCAGATAAGACCCTGTCCTATTGCACCGGGAATGGCACTGATAAAAGCTCCCATAATTTATATACCTTTCAATTAAAAGTAATTTAAAGAGCAATAAGTAGAAACTCATTGCTCTTTATTAATTTGACACTATTATACTTTAAACCGTTAAATTAGTCAATAGGCTATTATTTATTTTGCGTCGCTGAAATCATATGCTTTGTAATTATCGGGAACGTTAGCTTTGAATGCCTTTGCTTGGTCTTCGTTGTAGTAGTATGTAAGGTCATCTGATTGCTGAATGTTCATTGTAGCAGGATCTGTACCTTTTGTAAGAATTTCATATGCCATTTCGCCTGCCTTTTGACCGATGTTATAGAATGAAATTGAAAGAGTTGCAACTGCGTTTGTTGATTTGAAAATACCTTCCTCACCTGCAATGATAGGTGTGTTTGCAGCCTTGCATGCTGCGTCAATTACACTGCCGTTATCAGCCGCTGTGTTATCTGTAGGAACGTAAATAACGTCTGATTCGCTTGCAGCTTTTTTAGCAACAGTTGCAATGTCGTTTGAGTCTGCAAATGAATAGAATGTGCAGCTGACGCCCTTCTTTTCAAGCGCTTCTTTAACACCGTCAACCTGATACTGCGAGTTAGCCTCAGCCGAGCAGTAGAGTGCGCCTACCTTCTTCGTGTCAGGGAAAAGGTCGAGAATCATCTGTGCTTGATCTGCAAGAGGAGCAAGGTCAGATGTGCCTGTTACGTTAATTCCTGTCGGGTCTGTAGGATTCATTTTAATGTCAAGTGCTGTTCCGAAATCGGTTACGGATGTGCCGATTACGGGAGTTTTGCTTGCGGCTGTTGCTGTAGCGGCAGCCTGAAGGGCCGGTGTTGCGTTTGCTAAAACAAGATCGTAATTTGATGATACAAATTTATTTATGATTGTAGCGCAGTTTGCAGAATCATTGGATGCGTTTTGATAGTCAAAGTTGATTGTCTTTCCGTCAGCCTTTGCAAGCTCGTTGAGCTTATCCTTAAAGCCTTTTGTTGCATTGTCAAGTGCGGCATGCTGTGTAAGCTGGCAAATACCTACATTATATGTATTTTTGCTTGTTGTATCGTTTTTGTCTGAATTTGATGAGCAACCTGCAAAAACACTGCCAATCATAAGTGCTGAAAGTGCTACAGCCGCAATTTTTTTAACTGTCTTGTTCATAAAATATTTTTCCTCTCTGATTTGAAATACTTTAACACCTAAAAGTGTTAAAGTTTATGTTGATAGTTTAGCACCTAAAAGCGCTAAAGTCAATAGGGGGAATATTTTTTGTTCAAGTGTAACAAAAAAAGGGTGGCGTTTTAGTGCATAGTGCATAGTTGCCTTTTAAAATAAAAAAGCAGCATCAAATTTTGATACTGCTTTTTGGCGTCCCAGAAGGGAGTCGAACCCCCGACCTTTCGCTTAGGAGGCGAACGCTCTATCCAACTGAGCTACTGAGACATTTGCACATTTTTATAGCATTGATAGCAAAAAAGACACCGTTGAGGTGTCTTTTTTATGGTGACCCGGACGGGAATCGAACCCGTGTTACCGCCGTGAAAGGGCGGTGTCTTGACCG
>DAVZKM010000158.1:0-4557 GCA_052272245.1 Eubacterium sp. | reverse complement strand
CCACCGACCTTTTCGTTGGTGACTTTGGAAATTTCGCCGTTATCAAAAATGATATTTGATATTGCACCGTTTTCCTTATAACCGGTCACGACAATTTTACTTAATCCGTTTTTATAAAGCGTATTAATACTTTTTTCAATGTTTGAATAATCATTAACCCAATTTTCATTTAACACATCGGAATTACTTTTATTTGCAAGAATAGCGAGTTCGGTAGTGTTAGGCGTAATGACGTCGGCTTTAAAGCAAAATTCTCTTATCACATTGCACATTTTCATATCATAACCGTCATAAAGTGCACCGTTGTCAGCCATAACCGGGTCGGCAACCACAAGAGTATTTTCATCCTTGAACTCATCTATAAAATCTGATATGATTTCAAGCTGAGCCTTGTCTGTTACAAAACCTGTAAGTATCCCGTCAAATTTTGCCCCCAGCTTTTTCCATTCCTCAATAAACGGCTTCATTGTATCTGTAAGTGACAACGATTTAAAACTTTCATAAGCAGTTTGATTTGACAAAACGGCAGTCAAAAGAGGATGAACTTCAACGCCCATTGCCGTCAATATAGGAATTGCAGCAGTCAAAGAGCACTTCCCAAAGCCTGACAAATCATTAATTACAGCGCACTTTTTCAAAAAATCACCTAATCTCTTGATTATTAATATAATCTATTATACAATATATCTGTAATTAAATAAATACACAATTTTATTACTAAATAAAGGTACAGTTATGAAAAAATACAGTAAATTATACAATGATATAAAAGAGCAAATTATTACAGGTCAACTTTCTCACGGGGATAAAATCCCATCCGTAAGAGACGCAGCAGCAATATATTCGGTATCGACAACAACGGTTCAAAATGCATATTTTGAATTATGCGCAGACGGATACATTATATCTAAAGAAAAAAGCGGCTATTTTGTATCGATTTTCAATAAAGAAAATCAAGCTAAAGATTCGGAAAAAAGTGAAGTTAATATCAAATACAATTTTTGCGGCGAATCGGCAGATCCTGAAAGCTTTGATGTATCGCTTTGGCAAAGATATATTAAAAATGCGCTTAGACAAAAAGACAGACTGTTAACATACAGCCAATCACAGGGTGAATACGATTTAAGGTGTGCTGTTTCAAAATATATAAGAGAAAAAAGAAACGTTACTGCCTCACCCGACAGAATAGTAATAGGAGCAGGTGTCGGCGTTTTGCTTAACATATTGGCTTCACTTTTTAATAAAGACCAAACTGTGTCATTCCCGGACAAAAGCTTTATCCAGGGCATAGGAATTTTTGATGACGCCGGCTTTGAAGTACACACAAGGGATAAGAATGCAGATATAATTTACGTTTCCCCTTCACATATGACACGTTGGGGTGACGTAATGAGCAATAAAAGGCGATTAGAGCTTGTAGAATACTCTTTTACCAATAATTCAACAGTAATAGAAGATGATTATGAAAACGACTTTATGTATAATGTAAAGCCTACTCCTGCGCTTTTCACATTAGGTCACGGAAACGTTATATATATCGGCTCTTTTTCGGCAATGCTGCTTCCGGGCATAAGAATAAGTTTTATGGTATTAAACGATAAATTGACTAAACTTTACAACCAAAACAAATACAAATTTGCACAGACAGCAAGCAAAACGGAACAGATTGCCCTATGCCAATACATACGTGACGGACATATAAATTCACAAACAAGAAAAATAAGGCGACTTTATTCAAATAAAACAAAGGATTTTCACTCAATCTTAAAAAATGAATTTCCAAATGCTAAAATGAGCATAAGTGAAAATACACTTCAAATTATTATGACTGTAAAATTTGATAAGGATATTGAAGTATTTGAAAAAAACAGTATATCATTATTTATCGAAAAATATGAAAACGGACTTATAACAATAGTTTTATCTCCATCGGGTATTCCGTCAAGCAAGCTGCTTGAAGCCGCTAAAGTGCTTAAAAAAGCGATAGAATAGGCAACAAGATATTTTTAGAACGCTTGTTTTAGTAGTCCGATTATAAGGACTATAGCCGCCTCACCTGTTGAATATAAATTTTATTTTGGTAAAATGAATTTGTAATCAAAAACAAGGAGGTTTTTCAAAATGAAAAAATCAGTACAAAAGTTATTTAAGGGTTTATTAATCACAACTGTCACTCTTCTTTGCGGCTTTGGAATTTGCGCAATTTTCTTTAATCTTTTCGGCACGTTAACGGCTAATGAAATGAAAATATTTGTTGCGCTTGACATAATAATTTTGCTTACTGTCGGCGGCATATTTTACTATATTGACGAGAAAAAAACAAAAAGGAAAATAAAAGAAAAGGAATTTGAAAAAAGACATAACGAAAGAGTTGAAAAAGCATTTCGTGAATTTGACGGATTGGATATGGTTAAAATTTGCGCAAGCTCAAACGATTATGCCGCTTAATATTGAAAATCAATATGTATTTATGATAAAATGCACTTGAAGCGTTAAGCTTTGAGTGCATTTTTTTGGAGTAAATTATGGATAAAAATAAATTTAATAAATTTATAAAAAGTAATATTGACGATAATTTTTGGAATAATTATATTGAACTTGTAAGGCGAGAAATGATTCCTTATCAGTTAAAAGCGTTGAACGACGAAATAGAAAACGCACCAAAAAGCCATTGCATTGAAAATTTTAAAAAAGCAGGCAAAGTTATACAGCAAATCGGTAAAGGTGAAAATGTTGAAGTATACCCTGTTGACAAATGGGAATATAAAGAAAACGAGTGCGATAATAATTCATTTTTAGGCTGGTGCTTTCAAGATTCCGATGTATATAAGTGGATAGAAGCGGTTGCCTATTCCCTATCAAATACTAAAGACAGCGAACTTGAAAATAAGTGTGACGAAATAATTGATTTAATAAGCTTGGCACAGATGGAAAACGGTTATCTTGACACACTGTATATTATAAATGACAGAAGCAAGATATTTACTAATTTAAAAGACAGGCACGAATTGTACTGCTTTGGTCATTTATGTGAAGCGGGCGTAGCATATTATAATTCCACAGGAAAAAGCAAGCTTTTAAACTGTGCAGTAAAATTTGCTGATTTGATATGTGAAATATTTAATGAAAGCGGACTTAAAGGTTATCCCGGCCACGAAATTGCAGAGCTTGCACTGATTAAACTTTACAAACTTACACATAATAAAAAGTATTTAGATACAGCCGAATTTTTTATTTTACAGCGAGGTACAAAACCTTATTACTTTGATAAAGAACGCGGATATAGGCGTGAAAATGACAGTATTGATTACACTTATAACCAAGCGCATATACCGCCTATTGAGCAAAGCGAAGCAGTCGGCCACGCTGTAAGGGGTGTATATTTATATTCCGGTATGGCTGATGTAGCAAAAGAAACAAAAAACGATAAGCTTTTATCAGCCTGTGAAAAAATTTGGAATGATATTGAAAAAAGAAAAATGTATATTACCGGCGGTATTGGCTCAACAGTTGACGGAGAAGCGTTCAGTTTTGAATATGACTTACCTAATGATTTAGCATATAACGAAACTTGTGCATCAATCGGATTGATATTTTTTGCCAAAAGGATGCTTGAAATCAAGCCAAATTCAAAATATGCAAATGTTATTGAGCGTGCACTTTATAACACTGTTTTGCATTCAATGAGCGAAGACGGAAAATCATTTTTCTATGTTAACGCACTTGAAGTACTGCCGAAAGCATCACACCGAGACAGCAGAAAATATCATATAAAGCCAACAAGGCAAAAATGGTTCGGCTGTGCTTGCTGCCCGCCAAATTTGGCAAGATTGCTTTCATCATTAGGCGATTATTGCTTTAGCGAAAATGACGAAAACATATATGTGCATCAATATATAGGCGGAGAAATAAAAAGTGACAAGGCAGAAATAAAAACAAACTCAAGCTATATTGAAAACGGTAAAATTGATTTCAATATTAAATCTTACAAACCGTTTAAACTTGCACTTCGTATTCCCGATTGGTGCGATAATTTTGAAATAAATACGAATTGTAATATTATTGACGGTTACGCCTATATTGATATTACCGAAAACACAAGTGTATCAATAAGCTTTAATATCGAGCCAAAAATAATAAAATGTTCAAATTCAGTCAGGGAAAACATTGGAAAAGCGGCTGTGATGCGCGGTGCGATAGTTTACTGCACAGAAGAGGCGGACAATGGAAAAGACCTGCAATTACTTTCGATTTCCAAAAACAGTAAAATGAAAGTAAACAGTGATTTAACAATCACGGCAAGCGGATACAGAGAAAAACAAGACGAAAATTTATATTTTAATTACAAAGAAAGCACTTATGAAAAAGAAAATATTACCTTTATCCCCTATTATAAATCCTGCAACAGAGGCGAAAATGAAATGAGTGTATATATAAGAATAAAAGAGTGTAAAAATGACTGAGAAATACAAAAATAAATTTGAAAAGCTTACTAATGCCCCAATTAAGGGGTTAATATCTTTTTTATACCCGTGGCTTTCTTACGGTAAGAGGTGA
>DAVZKM010000157.1:0-4579 GCA_052272245.1 Eubacterium sp. | reverse complement strand
AATAATGCTCTTTGCGCCGACCTTTAGGGGCAACGGTCAAATGAGTGCATTTTACCCCACCGACGCATTTGATATTGAAAAAGCATACGAGGGCTTGGGTGGAGAATATGCAATGCTTATTAAGCTTCACCCGTTTTGCGGGGAAAGATTCGAAATTTCGGAAAAATACAGCGATATGATAATTGATATGAGCGACGAGGACGAATTAAACGACCTTTTATTTGTTACCGATTTGCTTGTAACCGATTATTCAAGCGTTATTTTTGAAGCTTCGCTTTTAAATATTCCTATGATGTTTTATGCTTTTGATTTATACGATTACATAGCAAGCAGAGATTTCTATTACGATTTTGAAGGATTTGTTCCGGGCAAAATAGTTTTCAGTGAAAATGAACTTATAAATGCAATTAATAAAAAAGATTTTGAAAGCGAAAAGGTTGACGGATTTAAAAACAAATTCTTTGACGACCTTGACGGAAAATCAAGTGAGAGAGTTGCAGACTTGATTTTTAAAAATTTAGATATATAATGTAGATATATAAAAACACAACAAACCTTACAAGGAGTTTAAATTTATGGTTTATGCAGTTATATTAGCCGGCGGTATCGGCTCAAGAATGGGTGGCGACAAGCCTAAACAATATCTTACGGTAAAGGGTAAACCTATCATTGTTTACACAATAGAGAAATTTTTTGCTGTTCCGGATTTCGAAAAGATTATCGTTCTCTGCCCTAAGCAATGGGTTGAACATACAAAAAATCTTATTGAAAAGCACATTGCCCCTGCAAGTGACAAGATTGCCGTTATCGAGGGCGGCGACACAAGAAATGAAACCATTATGAATGCAATTAAGTTTATCGAAGCCGAGGGCAACCTGAACGACGATACAATTATTGTCACTCACGATAGCGTTCGTCCTTTTGTTACAGGCAGAATTATTAAGGAAAACATTGAATTTGCAAAGCAATATGGCGCTTGTGATACTGTCGTTCCTGCTACAGATACGATTGTTGAGGCTAATGACAACAAGGTTATCAGTTCAATCCCTGACAGAAGCAAAATGTATCAGGGTCAAACTCCGCAATCGTTCAATGCACTTAAACTCAAGAATATATACAATTCGCTTTCAGACGAAGAAAAAGATATTCTTACAGACGCTGCTAAAATATTTGTTATTAAAGGCGAAAATGTTGCGCTTGTTGAGGGTGAAACCTTTAATATGAAAATAACATATCCTTATGACCTTAAGGTTGCCAAGTCTTTATTGGAGGACGAAAGCGATGATTAATACTGTTTACAGGCTCGTTGCTCCAAGAAGATTTGAGGTTGCTTTTGAAGATATCAACCTTTTTGGTGAAAACGCAATTGTAAGACCTACATATTTGTCTATCTGCAATGCGGATATGAGATATTATCTCGGAACTCGTGACGCAAAGGTGCTTGCTGAAAAGCTTCCTATGGCGCTTATTCACGAGGGAGTGGGCGAGATTTACCTTGACCCTACCAAAACATTTAAAACAGGCGACAAGGTTGTTATGGTGCCTAACGCTCCTGTTGAAGAGGACGAATTCATTGCCGAAAACTATCTTCGTTCTTCAAAATTTTGTGGCTCGTCTATGGACGGCTTCTTGCAGGAATTTGTTGAAATTTCACCTAAAAGGCTTGTTAAGCTTCCGGACGATATTGATATGACTGTTGCTGCATTTACGGAGATTGTTTCAGTTTCCGTTCACGCAATTTCACGATTTGACAAGATTGCGCACGCAAGACGAGATACTGTTTCTGTTTGGGGTGACGGCAACCTCGGCTATATTACCTCTTTATTCTTAAAATATCATTTTCCGAAGTCTAAAATCGTTGTGTTCGGCACTTCGAGAGACAAGCTTGCGGATTTCACATTTGCAGACGAAACTCACCTTGTAAACGAGGTTCCCGACGGATTTATCACCGACCATGCATTTGAATGCGTAGGCGGCAACGGAAGCCCGATTGCGATTGAGCAGATTATCGGTCTTATCAAGCCCGAGGGCACTATTTCAATCTTAGGTGTCAGCGAATATCCTGTTCCTATTAATACAAGAATGATTCTTGAAAAGGGTCTTCGTATATTCGGCTCATCAAGAAGCGGTGTTAAGGACTTTGCAAAAACTGTTGATATGTATGAAAAACATCCTGAGATTATTGATTATCTCGGCAATCTTATCAGCTCGGTTAACATAGTTCGCACCACTACCGATATTAAAAATGCATTTGAAAAGGATACGCAAAAATCATTCGGTAAGACCATTATGAAATGGGAAGAATAAATTTTAAGCAACAAACTGATTTCTCAAATCTAACAATTCATTTTCATATTGCTTAATATGTCTATATTCTCTTGGCATAACAAAACCTCCTATGGTAGTTTTTATTCTACCATAGGAGGTCCTTTTTTATTGTCCGTTTTTTACGGACTTGTTCACTGTTGTAGGGATTACACCTTAATTTTATTCAGTAAATCTTCGTATTTTTATTATTTTGAATTTAAAATAAAACTGTTATTGGGATTCATAATTTGATTGTTGCTCTGCTTAAATTCAAGTGCGGTGAAAGCCGTCTTTTTCTGCGGCTCAAAATACGTATCCTCAAATGTATACGTCTCGATATCATTTGACTTGCTATCTGCTTCGTCCTCGTCATCCTTTGGAGTATATGCGTAGATATAGCCGTAAAATCTCTGTCCGTAATGAGAATACATATTATAATATGTTTTAGTATTAAAATAACTGCCGCCCCAATGCGACTCTGACACTGTGATGCTGCCATCTTTATTAATTTCTTCAACTATTGCAACATGGTTTGACCAACAGGCAACTGCACCCCTTTCAGCAACATCACCATAATCATAATAGCCGTTTCTTTTATTGATACTCCACCATTGACCTGCATCACCTCTGTTAAGCTTTGGTGCTTCACCGTTAAGCTCATAAAGCCTGCCGTAAGCGTAAGCAACACAGTTTGGCATTCCGTATCCTGTTTGGGAATAAACGTTTAATTTGCTTGTATAGTAAGGCTCACCGTTTGGAGCTGTAAGCCTCGACTTGTATTCTTGTGAAAATGCTGTAAGTGGGGAAAGAGTTAATATGAGCGCTGTCATAACAACTGCAAGAATACCCTTTTTCAGTATTTTTATCAATATAACGCCTCCTTTAATAAGCGACGCTGACATTTTAACATAAATTACATTTTGTAATCTATAGTAATATGTTACAACAAAATTGTAACCTTTTTGTAATAAATATACCGATTAACCAAAATTTCGCCATTTTCCTTGACAAATTCGGCAGTTTTGCAAGACATCTTTCTAATATAGTGCAAATTACTGTTTTTTGTGTAAATAAAAAAAACGAAGAAACACATATGTGAATCTTCGTTTTTTATTTAAATAATATTTTTATTTATCGTACTCAATAGAATCTGTTGTAATAAGCGTTACACCGTTTTTCTCGAGTTTTTTCATAACCTCAGGGTCGTTAATCGTCCAAGCACCAAGGTCTAAGCCTTGATCACGGCATTTTTTAAGAATGTCATTTTTAAAGTTTGCTTCCTTATTACCGTTAAAATCAATGCCGCAATCCAAAATACTTCTTGCATCTTCAATATCTTTTTCACTGATTTTTTGAACAAGGTAATACATTTTGCTCGTGGTATCAAGCTTTCGCATAGTTTTAAGATTTTCGAGATGGAACGAAATATAAACCGGCTTAAGATTATATTTCTCGGCAAGATTTACAATTTCATTATAATACTGAGTGTTGTTTTCACCCTTGAGTTCGATAACAGGCGTCATTTGATAATTTTTGCAAATTTCAAGATATTCTTCAAGTGAACACATCTTCAAATCCTTATATTTATCAATATTAACTCCGTTGTCAACATTCATAGCCATAAGTTCGTCATATGTTTTCTTTTCAATAAAAGCGGATTCATCCATCATTCTGTAGGTATGCCTGTCGTGAGAGATAATCCAAACGCCGTCCTTAGTTCTGTAAACGTCACATTCGGTGCCCCAATAGCCGTGCCTGCCCGCTTCATTAAATGACGCAGTGGTATTCTCGGGAGCAACACTTCTCATACCACGGTGAGCCACAAGAGTAACATCGTCTGCTGTAGCAACCACCGTATAATCCTTCGTTTTGCAATAGGAATTGAGCGCACACACGCCTGCAACAACAGCCGCAACAAGAAGAAATGCAATAACCGATACAACAATAATAATTATTTTTTTAGCCTTTTTTGAAAGCTTTTTCTTTTCTTTTTTTATTTCAGGCTCATTTGGTGTTTTTGAAATTTCGTCATTTTTTTTAATTTCATCACTCATTTTCGTTATCCTCCTGTATATTTGCTTTCTCGTCATTTTCGGTTTCAGGGAATTTAATTACCTTGGCATTTTCGGTACAAAATCTGCCGTTAGTATCCCATTCGCCTTTAATGCCTTTTGCGGCTGCACCAAGCTGAAAATGGAGCTGCGCAATACCGAAATCAAGGCTTTTATCCGAATAAGGCTCGGAGACATCGGATGTGGTGAATGGCGGAGCC
>DAVZKM010000156.1:0-4592 GCA_052272245.1 Eubacterium sp. | reverse complement strand
CTCGCCGATTTGCTCAATAGTATAGACGTTAATGTCGATATTATTATCTGCGATAAAGAGCCAACCGTCAACGAACCTAAAATGTATTATGATAAGGCAATCGCAAACGGTGTAAAGGGTATTAGCTTTACAGATATAGGCATAAATTCGTATGATATTATTGTCGATTGTATCTTTGGCATAGGCTTTCACGGGCAGCCGAGAGCGCCGTTTTCTGAAATATTTGATTATATTAATAATTCAAGTGCTAAGGTTGTGAGCATTGATACCCCAAGCGGAACAAATTCAACCGACGGCTCTGTTGTTAATGCCGTTAAGGCTGATTATACAATTGCAATTTCAACTTTGAAATTTGCTCACGTTTTACCTGCGTCAAATTCCTATTGCGGCAAAATTTATACTGTTAATATAGGGATTGACGAAAGGCATTATAAAAATAATTATGCCCAAACAATTACAAAAAAAGATATAAAAAAGAATTTTAATAAACGTGATTTTAATTCCAATAAAGGCTCGTTCGGTCATCAGCTCAATATTTGCGGCTCATATCTTATGCCGGGAGCTTCCGTAATTGCTGCCAAATCTGCTTTGAAAACAGGCGTCGGTCTTTTAAAATGCGCTTTTCCAAAATCCGTCTATCCTGTTATGACTTCTAATTTAACTCAGCCGATTTTTAAGCCGCTTTGTGAAAATGAAGCGAAAACTATTTCAATCGGTGCGCTTGGTGATATATTTGAGGATTTAAAGTGGGCAAACAGCGTTGTTGTCGGTTGCGGATTGGGCAATAATGACGATATTCAGGTTGTTGTTGACCAAATAATAAAAACAAGCGAAGTGCCTGTAGTTCTTGATGCCGACGGAATAAATGCAATAGCTCCTTTCATAGATATAGTAAAGGATAAAAAAGCTCCGCTTGTTATTACTCCGCACCCGGGTGAAATGGCAAGGCTAATAGGCGAAAGCGTTGAATATGTTTGTTCTCATAGGCTTGAGGTTGCCAAAGCTTTTGCTAAGGAAAACGATGTTATTGTTGTTTTAAAGGGCGCAAATACCGTTGTTACAAACGGTAATGACGTGTTCTTTAATATGACCGGCAACCCGGGTATGGCAATGGGCGGCACGGGAGATATGCTTTCGGGTATAATAGGCTCGTTTTTAGCGCAGGGTTTAGAACCTATTGAAGCGGCAAAAGCTGGTGTCTATATTCACGGCAGATGCGGCGATATTGCCAAGCAGGAAATTTCCGAACGTGGAATGACTGTTGACGATATGATTTATGTTTTGGGAGCTTTGATGTCTGAATTTGAATAAAGGGCGGATTTGCTTGAAAAAAATAATATCACTTTTGTTTGTGTCTTTGTTTACTTTTACTTTTTCCTCGTGCACGATAAAAATTAATACCCCCGAAATACCGCAGTCATTTAATCAAAATGCTGTTGTTACTTCGGGGGATTTTTCTTTTGAATGTGAAATTTGTAAAAATGAGGAAATCGTTTCGGTTAAAGTTAATAATACTAACGCCTTGGGACTTATTATGACATATGACGGTAACACCGTAAATTTTAAATATGATAAATATTCAAAAAAGATTTCAGGCGAAAATTTTGAAAAGGGAAATACAGCAATTATTGTATATGACGTGATTAGTGCGCTTGAAAACGAGGAGACGCAAAAGCACATTATTGACGCAGGAGTGAAATACGAGGGAAAGACTAACTTTGGCGAATTTGTCCTTATTCAAAACGATGATTCAACATTAAAAGCTCTTGCTTTTAAAAACAGTGATTACAGAATTGATTTTAAGTGATTATTTCTTATTATCTTTCATTCAAGTCTTAAATTAACAGTCGATTAAAAAATCCCCGCCTGATTAGATTCAAGCGGGGTGTGATATATTTGTTATAATATTGATATTAAGCCTTTACCGTCTGCCTTTGACCAAGGATTGCGACAAACGACATCAACAATTTGAACAGGCCTGGTAATTTTAGTTACGACAAATGCTTTTGAGCCTTCGTAAGCCTCAACCCCTGCCGTAATAGCCGCAATAATTTCGTTATTCATAATTACACCTCTTTAGTTTTTAAGGCTGTGCATAGGAGCAGGAATTTTACCGCCACGGTTGATGAATTGGGCAGGTGATTTGGTATTGACTTTCATAACGGGACCGCTGCCTAAAAGACCGCCGAATTCAAGCTCGTCACCTATTTTTTTGCCGACAGCAGGAATAACTCTTACGGCAGTTGTTTTGCAGTTTACCATACCGATTGCTGCTTCATCGGCAATAATACCGCTGATAACCTCAGGCGTTGTGTCACCTGGAATAACTATCATATCAAGACCGACAGAGCAAACAGCAGTCATAGCCTCAAGCTTTTCAATAGTGAGTGCGCCGCTTCTTGCGGCATTAATCATACCGGCATCCTCACTTACCGGAATAAATGCACCCGATAAACCTCCGACAGATGACGATGCCATTACGCCGCCTTTTTTAACTGCGTCATTAAGCATCGCAAGGCAAGCTGTTGTGCCTGCACCGCCGCACTGCTCAATACCGATTTCCTCAAGAATATGAGCAACAGAGTCGCCGACAGCCGGGGTAGGAGCAAGCGAAAGGTCAACAATACCAAAATCGACGCCAAGCCTTCTTGAAGCCTCAACACCAACAAGTTGACCCATACGTGTAATCTTAAACGCAGTCTTTTTTATAAGTTCTGCAATTTCATTAATTGAATAATCGGGATGCTTTGAAACTGCACTTCTTACAACACCCGGACCTGATACGCCTACATTGATTACGCAATCAGGTTCGCTGACACCGTGGAAAGCACCTGCCATAAACGGATTATCCTCGGGAGCGTTGCAAAATACCACAAGCTTGCCTGCCGCAATACAGTTGCTGTCTTTGGTAAGCTCGGCAGCTTCTTTAACCTTTTGACCCATAATCTTAACGGCGTCCATATTAATGCCTGCTTTGGTTGAGCCGATATTAACAGATGAACAGATGTGCTCGGTTTCAGCTAAGGCTCTCGGAATAGAGTTGATAAGCTCAAGATCGCCTGCCGCAAAGCCTTTTTGAACGAGTGCAGAGTATCCGCCGATAAAGTTTACACCAATGGTTTGTGCCGCTTTTTCAAGTGTTAAAGCATATTTGACAGGGTCGCCTCCGCTGATGCCTGCCATAATTGCAATAGGAGTAACGCTGACTCTTTTGTTAATAATAGGAATACCGTATTCCTTTTCAATCTGCTCACCGGTTGATACAAGATGCTCAGCCTTTTTGCAGATTTTGTCATATATTTTTTGACATGATTTGTCAATATCGGTATCGCCGCAGTCAAGAAGCGAAATACCCATTGTCGTTGTTCTGATATCAAGGCATTCGTCTTGAATCATTCTTATTGTTTCAAGAATTTCTTTTGAATTAATCAAGAGTAATACCTCCTATATTCTGTGCATTGAGTTGAAAATATCTTCGTGCATTGCGTGAATTGAAAGATTATTTTCTTCACCGTATTTTGTAAGCTCCTCCGAAAATTCAATAAATCCTACTGTGCTCTTGCTGATGTCCGCCAGCATAATCATACAAAACATATCGTCAAGAATAGTCTGTGAAACTTCGGTAATGTTGATGTCGTGCTCTGCACAAATTGATGAAACTTTTGCAAGAATGCCTACTGTATCTTTACCTACAACTGTTATAAATGCTCTCATGTATGAGCCCTCCGCTTTATACTTATATTTGTATTGCTTAAAATTATAACAGAGTAGCAAACTTTTTTCAACAAAGTATAAGAAATATATTT
Organism: Eubacterium sp.; assembly: GCA_052272245.1. GTDB lineage: Bacteria > Bacillota > Clostridia > Oscillospirales > Acutalibacteraceae > Eubacterium_R. The sequence continues at coordinate 786 of DAVZKM010000156.1, read as the reverse complement.
TATTTTTTTTGATTTTATGTTATTATATCAAAAGCTATTATATATTGTATATTTGAGAGGCAATTAAATTGAAATATAAAAATATAATTGATGTGCATACTCATTCGATTCATTCCTTTGACGGAAACGACAGCGTTGAGGCTCTTTGCATTGCAGCAATTGAAAAGGGTGCAAAGGTGCTTGCCGTTACAGATCATTGCGATATAGACGGTAAGGATATGGTTGCAGACGAGCTTTGCCCACCTCAGCTTAAGGATTTGAACGATTGTATAAATAAATACGGCGATAAAATCGAAATACTTAAGGGTATCGAAATAGGGCAGGGCATATATAGAAAAAAAGAAACAGATGCTCTGCTTGAAAAATACGATTATGATTTTGTTTTAGGCTCGCTTCATAATCTCGAAAATATGGAGGACTTTTTCTTCCTTGATTATAAAAATTATGATATTGATGAGCTTTTGACGAGGTATTTTGACGGCCTTTTGGAGCTTTGCCAATGGGGTGCATTTGACTCTCTTGCCCACCTTACTTATCCCTTGAGGTATATTGTTGCAAGGGAAAAGATTAATGTTGATATGAATAAATATCAAGATGTTTGCGACGCTATATTTGAAGAACTTATAAAAAATGATAAGGCACTTGAAATCAATACATCGGGTCTTTTTATGGATATGAAGGATACGCTTCCGAATATTTCATTTGTTAAAAGATATAAAAAACTCGGCGGCAAATATATTACCGTCGGCTCTGATTCTCATTATGCAAACAGAGTTTGCCGGGGTA
>DAVZKM010000155.1:0-4654 GCA_052272245.1 Eubacterium sp. | reverse complement strand
GCATAACTAAAGGGGAATTGTGCTTAATTCATTTACTAATTGCACAAAATTAATATTTTGTGCAATTTAGGGGAGCTGTTTTGCGATTAATGCCTATATTATAAGCATTTTAGCGCATTTAGTCAATCGAATTTATTGTGCAAAAGTTTTAGGTATCATTTTAACAGCTTAATAAACAGTATGTAATCACTCATATTAATATAATCTTACCATTCCTTGCTGTTAAATATCACAACGTGAATAAAATGTTATTAAATATTATTTTTTAAACTATTGACATTTTGTATTTTCTGTTTTTTCAATTCGTTTGATGATTATTTCAGAAATAATTCCGTTTACAATACCCGTTGCAAGCCCTACAATCAATAATATCGGAAAATAATAAATAATTCTGTAGGTTTGCATAACAACAGCGGCAACAAGTATTTGACCGAAATTGTGAACTGTTCCGCCGAGAGCAGATACTCCGATTGGCGAAAGTTTATTACTTTTTTTGGCTACAATCATTATAAAAAACGAAAGCAGTCCGCCGATTAAACTGTAAATCATTGCAAATGGGCCACTGAAGACTAAGCCGGAGAGCAAAATTCTTATGATTGATATAAATAAAGCGTCTTTAACGCTCATTGTATATAACGCAACAATTACTACGAGGTTTGCTATGCCAAGTTTTATTCCGGGTATGCCGAAATTAAAAGGTATTAATGATTCTAAATAAGAAAATGCAAACGCAAGTGCAATCATTAATGCAAGCGTGCAAAGCCGCCTTATATTTGTCTTTTTCACCTTGCCACCTCGTCTACATCACTGTATTTATCGCTTACGACCGTTACTACCACCTTATTCGGCAGGCAAATTATAGATTCGTTATTTTTGCTTATTTTATTATGATTAACACATATTTTATCCTTACAATTTGCGTATTTCATCGAAACCTGACCGCCGCTGATAATGACGGTATTGCAAATATTTCCTTCTTTGTCATATATATTATATTCTTGATTTTCATTTATATTGAGAGTTGCTATTTGTTTTGCGTTTTGCTCAATTATAACCTTATTACCGTTCGACGAGAAACTGTTGATTAAGATAAAAATTAATGTTGCTAATGCAATGATAACGACTATTAATATTATATCATTTTTTATTTTTTTATTTTTCACTTTGAACACCGTCGGTTTTCGTGATATTATCGTTTTTGTCAAGCCAAATAACTTGAATATTGTATTTTTGAGCTAATTTCCTGCCTGTATTTAAATCCATACAAAATAGCGCCGTAGAGAGAGTATCAGCAAGTGCGCTGTCACTTGATATTACTGTTACTGATTTAAAATAATTTGCCGGATATAATGTATTTTTATCGATTATATGACAATAATCTTTGCCATCGACCGTGTAATATCTTTGATACGAGCCGCTTGTAACTACGCTTGTATTATCATCTGCGTAAATTTTGTCCAAATATTCATTTGAATTTGGATTTTCAATTCCGATAACAAAATCACTTTCGTCAGGCTTATTTCCTATGGTGATTATGTTACCGCCAAGTGAAATAACTGCGCTTTGCCAAATGTTATTTTGAGTTATATACTCATAAATTTTATTACAAACAAAGCCTTTGGCAATTGCACCGACGTCGAGTTTCAATTCTTTATCATCAAAAAAGACAGTTGAATTTTCCTTGTCAATGATTAAATTATTGATATCTGTATGCTTGCTTGCTTGCATAAGCATTGATTTAGGCGGTATCGTTTTTCCTTTTTCCCTGTAATCGTGCCAAATTGAAAGAACGCCTCCCATAGCGATATTGACATATCCGTTTGTGATTTTATAAGCCTTTTTTCCATAGGTTAAAAGCTCAATTATTCTTTTATCAACCTTAACGGGCTTATTGTATGCATTGTCATTTATATATTTTAGATTTACAATATTGTCATAATCATTATAGATATCATAAAGCTCGGAATATTCTTTAATTACACTGTGTAACTTATTATATTTTTTGTTAAATTCGGCTTGCGAGGTATCATAAGCAGTAATGCTTGATGCAGTGTCGAACAAATTTAAAAAGCTTTTTGAGAATTTGGTATACTTACTGTTTGAACAACCAAACAAAGTGAATAACATAGAAAAGGAGAGGACTATTGAAACAATTTTTTTCATAAGTCCCCTCCTCTCTTTAATTTATAAATTCTTTAATAACATTAGTAGGACATTTTTGAACACATAAGCCGCACTCGGTACATTTATTGTAATCTATTTTAGCGACATTATCAATAACTTTTACGGCATCATTAGGGCAATTTCTTTCGCACATACCGCAACCGATACATCCTGCCTGACAGTTATCCTTAACAATCTTGCCACGTTGTTTGTTTGAACATTGAACCCTAAATTTAGAATCGTAAGGTACAATTTCAATAAGATTAAGCGGACAGGCTTTAACGCATTTACCGCAGGCGATGCAAAGCTCTTTGTCGACAACCGCCTTACCGTTAATAATTCTTATTGCTTGATTATCGCAAACATCTGCGCAAGAGCCGTAACCCATACAGCCGTATTGGCAACTTCTTTCACCGCCACCGGGTGCAACGGATGCAGAGGTACATGTTCTCGTGCCGTAATAATTAAACTTTTGGTGCCTTACTTCACAGGTTCCCGAACATTTAACAAAAGCAGTCTGCCTGACAAACTCTCCTACTTGAGCGCCCATTATTTCAGCTATTTTTTCAGCTCCCTTTTTGCCGGCAGGAGGGCAAGCATTGACGGGTGCTTCACCTTTAGCAATCGCCTTAGCAAGAGCGTCACAGCCTGCATATCCACAAGCACCGCAGTTATTGCCCGCAAGCGCTTCTCTGACTTTAATTTCTTTTTCGTCTACTTCAACGTGAAAAACCTTTTCGGCAACACTGAGAAGAAAGGCAATAATAAGTCCTACAGCGGCAACAACCACTGAGGCAATAATAATACTTTTAATATCCATATTGCTCCCCTCCTCTATTTAAGTGTTCCAAAGCCGTAAAAAGCTATAGCCATAAGACATGCTGTTAATAATACAGCAGGAGTACCTTTAAATGCTTTCGGAAAATCGTTGTTTTCTGTTCTTTCTCTTATGCCTGCCATAATTATAATTGCAAGCGCAAAGCCAACTGCTGTTCCAAATCCGGTTACAACAGAAGTTATAAAATTATTATTGTCCTGAACATTAGTAAGTGCAACACCTAATACTGCACAGTTTGTTGTAATAAGCGGAAGATAAACTCCGAGCGCCTGATAAAGCTTAGGAACGTATTTTTTTAAGAACAATTCAATAAGCTGAACAAGTGCCGCAATCACAAGAATAAAAATAATTGTATTTAGATATGTAATATGAAGCTTGTTGATTACGAAAGTGTATAAAAGATTTGTAACCGCACTTGCAATTGTAATAACGAATATTACTGCACCACCCATCCCGGCAGCGGTTTTTACATTTTTAGAAACACCCAAAAACGGGCAAATTCCTAAAAATTGACTGAGTACAACGTTATTAATAAGTGCCGTTGTCATTAAAACAAGAAATAAGGTTTTTAGCATTATTTGTTTACCTCCTTATTTTCTGCTTCCTTGCAAAGCGAATTACAGTGCATACAATCTCCGCCGCAAGCTGTTTCATCTTTAACGTGTCTATTAGCGCCTTTTGCACCGAATTTGTTTTGAAGTGCACATAAAAACGCCAAAACAAGGAATGCGCCGGGTGCTAAAATAAAGATTGACACACCTTCATATGATTTAGGTAAAAGTTGAAGGTTGAAAATTTTGCCCGTTCCTATAAGCTCACGAACAATACCTATTGACGTTAAACCTAAAGTAAAGCCAAGTCCCATACCGAGACCGTCAAATATAGAAGGAATAACCTTATTCTTTGAAGCGTAGCTTTCTGCTCTGCCGAGAATAATACAGTTTACAACGATAAGTGGAATATAAAGGCCCAAAGCGTCATAAAGCGTTGTAACATATGCCTGTAATATCATTTGAACTATTGTTACAAATGAAGCTACAATAACGATATATGCCGGCATACGAACACCGTCGGGAATTACCTTCCTTAATAAGGAAATAATCATATTGCTCATTACAAGTACGACTGTTGTTGCGAGCCCCATACCAAGACCGTTAATCGCAGAGGTTGTGACTGCAAGAGTCGGACACATACCGAGCATAAGAATGAAGGTTGGATTTTCTTTAACTATACCGTTATATAATCTTTCAATAGGTGTTTTCAAATTAATCAACCTCCTTTAACTGATTGTTATATACGGCAAGCGCACTGTTTACCGCTTCGCAAACAGCATTTGATGTAATTGTTGCACCGCTGAGTGCATCGATTTCATCATCGCTTGAAGCACCGTTTTTAGTATAATTAATGCCATTTGCAGATTTGCCGATAAATTGTGATTTAAAATCGTCCTCTGTTGCCTTAGCACCAAGGCCTGCAGTTTCACTGTGTGACAAAACAGTAAAGCCTGTAAGCTTATTTGTTTTTGCCGATACACCGATAGCAACCTTCACATCCCCTCCGTATCCGGAAGGTGATGTTGCAGAAAATACATAGCCAATTAAGTTGCCGTTTTTATCTGTAGCTTTTAACACATCATCAACGGTACATTGTGAC
>DAVZKM010000154.1:0-4683 GCA_052272245.1 Eubacterium sp. | reverse complement strand
TTCCTTACAGGTGTTACATCAATCGGGAATGTACCGCCGCAGCCGCCAAGCTGAACGACAAGCATAATAACCGCAACTGCCTTGCCGATATCACCCCACGCAGCAACAAGCGAATAAATAAAGAACGTAAATACAAATGAAGCGCATAATCCGGCAAAAATAAACTTAACCGGGTGATAACATTGTATCTTTAAGAAATAGAGATCTCCAAGGCAAATAATAAGCCCTTGAACGAGTGATATTGTAAGGAAAATAAGCGACCTGCCGAAATATTCCTCCCTCGGCTTAATGTTGCCGATTTCTTTTTTATTTGCAACATTAGGTTTAATAAGAGCCACAAGAATAATTGCGCCGACCCAAAGTGCAAGTGTGCTGTAAAACGGTGCCATTGCCGAGCCGTAATTATCGATACCGTAAATCTTATCGGTATTAACCTTTACCGGACAGGCAATGAAAGAGCCGAGTTCGTCTGAATTTCCCTCAGTCAAATTCATAAGGGTATTAACAATCTCGCTGTCGCCCAAGCCATCAAGCTTCTTTGAAAGATTTTCAAGTTGTTTTGCACAATTGCTGATAAGAGAATGAAGCGAAGTCAAAAGATCGTCGCCTGCCTCAATCGAACCGTTAAGAGATTTAACAAGCGTATTAAGCTGAGGTGACTGATTTTCAACGGTAGTCAAAAGATTAGACACGTCAAAAAGCACATCAAGAAGACTGTCAACCGTTTTATCAAGCTGCGGCTTAATCTCCTTAGTGTATTTTGAAAGGCTTGAATCAAGCGTAGTTGATACGGATATAAGCGTATCGGCAACATCGTCGATTTTCTTAGAAGTATCGCCTTTAAGAATTTTATCAAGTTCATTTTCAACACCGCCGAGCCTCGAATCTGCGGTTTTAAGCACCTTGATAAGCGCTTCGACCGAACGAAGCGGCTTTGGCAAATTATTATTCACCTTGTCAAGAGCAGAAACTATTTCCTGAAGTTCCTTCCTTGCCTGCGCACACTCTGCAAGAACAGATTTGATTTGTGCCTGTGCCTTATCAGAAGTTGTATCATTTATTTTTTTAAGATTGTTTGCCGAATTTGCAAGCTTCTTGCTTGACGATTTAAGCACGTCGCTGACAGATGAGGTAACAACGTCAACACTGCTTTCCGCAACCTTGATTGCATCCTCCGTATCACTGACAACAGTCTTTGTGTCACCTAAAATCGCACTGAGGTCGGTTTTGCTCAATGATTTGTTAAGGTCTTGCGCAACCGCCATAACTCCCTCAAACCCGTCAATTGTTTTTTCAACCGATTTTACTGCCGACTGAGCGGAATCAATCTGATTTTGAAGATTTTGGAATATATTTGTTCCTTCCGCTTTTCCCTGCTCAATAACAGTACCCAAAAGCTTATTTACAAGATTAATTACAGTCGTGACAAACGACTCGTTGACCTCTGTTTGAATTGTTTGAACTACCTTATCGGTAATCTTTGTGGCAATTGCATTTTTCTTTTCGTTTGCATAATAGGTGATTTTTGGTTGCTTAAAGTTTTTAGTCATAATACTTGTAAGCGATTTGCTGAAGCCTTTAGGAATTTCAATACCGGCATAATAATCGCCCGCCTTAATTCCGTTTACCGCCCTTTCTTTAGAAACGAACTGCCAATCTATTATATCGTTGGCTTTCAAATTACTTTTAATTTGGTCACCGACGTTAATTTCCACTCCTTTAAATTTGTAGCCCTCGTCATTAATAACGACTGCCACCTTCATATTGCCTGTACTTGCAGGGCCGTAAGGGTCCCAGTTGGCATAAATATTAAACCAAGCGTAAAGCGAAGGCAAAACAGCAATACCGACTGCAAGAATAATCGCCATAGAATTAGTAAAAATTTTCTTTAAATCTCGCTTATATATCTTAAATATATTTTTCACTTTTTCGCCCTCCCGTTCTTATATTTATTTTCCTTAATCTTTTTCTTTTGTTCCTTTTTGAGCTGTTTTATCAGTTTTTTCTCCCTCTGCTCTTTTTCAAATTCTTTGAAATCCTCGTCCTCTTCCTCGTCGTCGAAAAAAATCGAATACTCGCCGAACTCTATTTGATTATCGTCCTCAAGATACGGAATAACTTTTGATTTTACAAGATATTTGCAATAATCGGTAATCAGAAAAATATTGACAAGCACGAAAATTAAGATTATCCACAACACAAGCCAAAATGACTTACTGCCTCCGTTTGAGCAAACTGCAAGACCTACCGCCGTAAAAATCAAGAAAAATACTGCGCAAACAACCTTTGCAATTTCGAGATATTTGCATCCTCGATTATAATGTTTAATAATTAAACTGCGCAGAAGCTTATATTTAATTACGATATTTTCTTCATTTTCTTCAAAAAGGAACTCTTCTTCCTTTTGAAATTCGTCCATACAAACTACCCTTTCTGAATTATTACAATTAGTATATCACTATAATACTATTTGTCAATACACTTGGCAATTCTTTTTTATTTTTGTAAAATTGTATAAATTAGATGATAATTTTTCTTGAAAATTAGTAAAAATTAAGTGAAAACAATCAAATTTCAGGCATATTTTTTGCATTTTACCAAAAACTACCGAGCAAAAGATTATTTTCACTTAACTAATTTACTATATTAATACTATATTATAATTATACATTAATTTCAACGTCAATTCCGATAAGGTCTTTTTCCTTATCAAGGATAGGCTTAATAACCTCATTTAAGAAATCCGCCGTCTGCTCAGGCGCTCTGCCCACAAAATTGGCAGGCTTGAGAATAGCCAAGATTTCCTCCTTTGTAGTCATAAACGCAGGATCGGCCGCAATGCGCTCAACAAGGTCATTCTTTCCGCCCTCAACTTTAACAACAGCGCCTGCCGCCATTGAATGCTGGCGAATTTTCTCGTGCAATTCCTGCCTGTCGCCGCCTTTTTTAACTGCGTCCATCATAATGTTTTCAGTTGCCATAAACGGCAGTTCACTCATAAGTCTTGCCTCTATTACCTTAGGATATACCACAAGTCCGGAAGTTACATTGATATATAAATCAAGAATGCCGTCTGTTGCAAGAAATGCCTCTGCAACTGAAACACGCTTATTAGCCGAATCGTCAAGTGTTCTTTCAAACCATTGCGCAGATGCAGTCCATGCAGGATTAAGCGTATCAATCATAACGTAACGGGAAAGAGATGCAATTCTTTCGCTTCTCATAGGATTGCGCTTATAAGCCATTGCGGATGAACCTATTTGATTTTTTTCAAACGGTTCCTCAATTTCCTTAAGGTTTTGAAGAAGTCGCAAATCGTTGGAAAACTTACAGCATGACTGAGCAATAAGGCCAAGGCAGTTGCAAACTATGGTATCAAGCTTTCTTGCATAGGTTTGACCGCTTACAGGGAAGCAAGATTTAAAATTCATCTTTTCCGCAATTTTACGGTCAAGCTCCTTGCATTTATTATGGTCGCCGTCAAAAAGTTCAAGGAATGACGCTTGAGTACCCGTTGTGCCCTTAGAACCCAAAAGCATAAGGCTGTCAATAACATGGCAAATTTCCTCATAATCCATTACCAAATCCATAAGCCAAAGGGTAGCTCTTTTGCCGACAGTAGTTGGCTGAGCCGGCTGGAAATGAGTAAAGCCAAGGCAAGGCATATCCTTATATTCATCAGCAAATTTAGAAACAGACGCAATTGCGTTGACAAGCTTTTTCTTAATAAGTAAAAGTGCCTCACGCATCGTGATTACATCTGTATTATCGCCTACATAGCAACTTGTTGCGCCGAGATGAATGATAGGCTTTGCCTTTGGGCACTGTTCACCGTAAGCATGAACATGGCTCATTACATCGTGGCGAAACTTTTTTTCATACTCTCTTGCGACATCATAATTGATATTATCGGCATTTGCCTTAAGCTCGTCGATTTGCTCCTGAGTGATATCAAGCCCAAGCTCCTTTTCTGCCTCGGCAAGTGCAATCCAAAGCTTTCTCCAAGTTTTGAACTTAAAATCAGGTGAATAAATATATTGCATTTCCTTTGATGCATAGCGGGCATTAAAGGGTGAATTATATGTATCGTTTGGCATTAGTCAAGTCCTACTCTCTTCATCATTTCTGCATAAGCGTCCTCTACACCGCCGAGGTCACGACGGAAACGGTCCTTATCAAGCTTTTCGTGAGTTTTGCTGTCCCAAAAACGGCAAGTATCGGGGCTGATTTCGTCAGCAAGAACAATAGTACCGTCTGATGTTTTGCCAAATTCAAGCTTAAAGTCGATAAGTTCAACACCGATTGAAAGGAAATATTCTTTTAAAACTTCGTTTACCTTGAAGGCATACTTTTTAATTGTGTCAACATCCTCTTTAGTAGCAAATCCGCATGAAATAGCATGGTAGCTGTTGATAAGCGGGTCGCCGAGGTCATCGTCTTTATATGAAAATTCGATTGAAGGGCAAACAAAATCCATACCCTCTTCAAGACCGAGTCTTTTGCAGATTGAACCTGCCGCACGGTTACGAATAATAACCTCAAGAGGAACAATTTTAACCCTCTTTACTGCTGTCTCTCTGTCTGAAAGTTCCTCAACAAAATGAGTAGGAACACCGTGCTTTTCAAGAAGCTGCATAAGATAGTTAGACATTTTATTATTCACAACGCCCTTACCTACGATAA
>DAVZKM010000153.1:0-4697 GCA_052272245.1 Eubacterium sp. | reverse complement strand
AAAGAAATGGGCAAAGGCCCTCGTATTATGATTTCACGTACTCATCCGGGTATGGTTCGTCGTTTGTTTGAGCAAGAGGTTCCTGAAATTTATGACGGCACAATTGAGATTAAGTCGGTTTCACGTGAGGCAGGTTCAAGAACAAAGATTGCCGTTTATTCAACAGATGAGGATGTTGATCCCGTAGGCGCATGTATCGGCCCAAGAGGTCAGAGAGTTTCAAATATCGTTGAGGTACTCGGCGGTGAGAAAATCGATATCGTTAAGTATAACGACGACCCTGCACAGTATGTTTCTGCGGCACTTGCTCCGTCAGAGGTTTGCGGTGTGGAAATTCTTGACGAAGACGCTAAGAGTTGCCGTGCAACCGTTCCTGATGACCAGCTTTCTCTTGCTATCGGCAATAAGGGTCAGAATGTTCGTCTTGCGGCAAGGCTTACAGGCTGGAAAATCGATATCAAGCCTGAATCGGGATTTTTCACCAATGAAGAGCCTGAAACCGAAGAAAACGAAACTGAAGAATAATTACCTCGCATTTTGAAAGAAAGGCGGCGTAAATATGAAAGCTAAAAAAATACCGATGCGTATGTGCACAGGCTGCGGCGAAATGTTTGACAAGAGAGAGCTTGTCAGAGTAGTTAAAAGCCCCGAAGGCGAGGTTTCGCTTGACCTTACAGGCAAAAAAGCCGGAAGAGGCGCATATGTTTGCAAAAATGCCGATTGTCTAAAGAAAGCAAGAAAGAAAAGAGCTTTTGAAAGAGCTTTTTCTATGCAGATAGATGATGAGGTATACAATAAGATGGAAGAAGAAATAGAAAATGCCTAATCAAAAGGTTATTTCAATGCTCGGGCTTGCAAGGCGTGCAGGCAAGCTTTCAATGGGGCACGATATGGCACAGCATGCACTGTTTGGGCATAAAGCAAAGTTATTGCTTTTTTGCAGTGATGTATCCCCTCGTCTTATTTCTGAATTTGAAAAGACGATTGAACTTCATCATTTTAAGGTTAAGGTTATTAAAACCGATATAACGATTGATGAAATATATTTCGGCGTGGGATATAAAGCGGGAGTAATTACAGTTGATGATGAGAATTTCGCCAAAAAAATAATTTCTCTTCTCGAACAGTAGGATATATTAATTACTTGAAATTTAACAGGAGGAAATGCCAATGGTTATTAAATTTAAGGTTTCCGATGTAGCAAAGGATTTCGGCAAGAATAACAAGGATATTATCAATATTCTCAGTGAATATTGCGACGGCCCGGCAAAAAAGGCCAATACCGTTTTGGAGGAAAACGAGCTTAACATTTTGTTTGATAAGCTCACTACCGACAGCAGTGTTCAAAGCTTTGACAATTACTTTAATTCTGCCAAAAAATCAGATAAGAAAAAGACAAACGACAAAAAGAATGAGTCCGCAAAGGCTCCTAAGGATAAAGAGAAGAAAGACGAAAACAAAAAGCATAAAAATCAAGCAGCTATTCTTCAAATGGCAGAGCAGGCGGCTAAAAGAGCAGAGGAAAAGGCTAAGAAAAAGGCAAACCAAGCTCCGCAGGCAAGAACTAAGGGTGAAGCAAGGCATGTTGATACACGTGTAAACAATGTTGATCTTGAAAAATACAACCAAAAGTATGAGGATATTGCGCCTGCAAATAATATGAATGACTATCAGAAAAAGCAGAAGCTTAATCAAAAGTCAAAGCAGTACAGAAAGAAAAAGCCTCAGGGTATGCGTGCTAAGTCTAAGAAAGAGACGGAGGCGCAGCGCCTTGCCCGTATTGCAGAGCAGAGAAAGAAACAGCAAATCAAGATTTCCGTTCCTGAGGAAATCACGGTCGGCAATCTTGCAAAGCTTCTTCGTATGACTGCAACAGAAGTTATTAAAAAGCTTATGAGTCTCGGTGTTATGGCAACTGTTAATGAAGTTATTGATTACGATACTGCTGAAATTGTTGCAACAGAGCTTGGCGCAAAGGTTGAAAAGGAAGTAGTTGTTACCATTGAGGACCAAATTATCGAAGAAGAGGTTGAAGATGATGAAAATGCAGTCACAAGACCTCCTGTAGTTTGCGTTATGGGTCATGTTGACCACGGTAAGACCTCTATCCTTGACGCTATCCGTGATACGGAAGTTACCTCTACCGAGGCAGGCGGTATCACTCAGGCAATCGGTGCTTATCAGGTTGATGTTGACGGTCAGAAAATTACATTTCTTGATACTCCGGGTCACGCCGCATTCACCGCTATGCGTGCAAGGGGCGCTATGGCAACCGATATTGCAGTTTTGGTTGTTGCGGCAGATGACGGTATTATGCCGCAAACTGTTGAAGCTATCAATCACGCTAAGGCAGCAGGCGTAGAAATTATTGTTGCTATTAATAAAATGGATAAAGAGGGCGCAAATCCCGACAAGGTTATGCAGCAGCTTACAGAGCACGAGCTTGTTCCTGAGGAATGGGGCGGCGACGTTATTTGCGTTCCTGTTTCGGCTAAAACCAAAATGGGTATTGATAAGCTTCTTGAAACCATTCTTCTTGTTTCTGAGATGGCAGAGCTTAAGGCAAATCCTGACAGGCAGGCGAAGGGCGTTGTCATCGAGGCTAAGCTTGATAAAGGACGTGGTCCTATTGCCACTCTTCTTGTTCAAAACGGTACTCTTAATGCAGGAGATATTGTTGTTGCAGGTACTGCTGTAGGTAAAATTCGTGCTATGTCAGATTATCACGGCAATCCGATTGAAAATGCAGGCCCGTCTGTTCCTGTTGAGATTATGGGTCTTGACTCTGCTCCTATGAGCGGCGACGAGTTTAACGCAGTATCTGATGAAAAGCTTGCAAGAGCACTTGTTGAGCAGAGAAAGGCTAAGGCTAAGGAAGAAGAATTCAAGCTATTCCAGAAAGTTACTCTTGATACTCTCTTTGACACTATTTCAGAGGGTGAGATGAAGGAACTTAACATTATCATTAAGGCTGACGTTCAAGGTTCTGTTGAGGCTGTTAAGCAGTCACTTCTTAAGATTGAAAATGACGAGGTTAATGTTAAGATTGTTCACGGTGCAGTAGGCGCCGTCAGCGAAAGCGACGTTATGCTTGCAGAGGCTTCAAAGGCTATTATCGTTGCATTTAACACCGGTGTTGACCAGATTGCGGCTGATAATGCTAAGCGTGACGGAATTGAAATTAAACAATACGATATTATTTATGATGCTATTGAGGATATAGAAAGAGCTATGCGTGGTATGAGAGCTCCTAAATATCGTGACGTTGAAACAGGCGAGGTTGAGGTTAGAGAGGTTTATAAAATTTCCTCTGCCGGCACTATTGCAGGCTCACTCGTTACAAGCGGTACTATCAAGCGTGACGGTAAGGTAAGGGTTATCAGAAACGGCAAGCAAATTGCCGATGTTAAGCTTGCTAACCTTAAGAGATTTAAGGATGAGGTTAAGGAAGTATCATCAGGTTATGAATGCGGTATCAGCCTTGACGGTTGGGACGATATTCAGTCAGGAGATATTCTTCAGGCATACATTGTTGAGGAATACAGGGATTAATTATGGCAGGATTTCATATTGACAGAATCAGCGAGGATATAAAAAGAGAAATCGTTTCAATAATGCGAGAGCTTAAAGACCCGAGAATCAGCGATATGCTCACTGTTGTTAAGGTTGATGTAAGCGGAGATTTAAGTTATGCCAAGGTATATATCAGCGCAATGGACGGAATTGATGCGGCTAAAAGGTCAGTCAAGGGGCTTGAAAGTGCGCAGGGATATATCAGAAAGCAACTCGGCTCAAGGCTTCATTTAAGAAAGAGTCCGGAGCTTAGGTTTATCGCAGACGATTCTATTGAAAAGGGTATGGACCTTTTTGAAAAAATTAAGGAAATAACTCATGAAGATTAGTGTAAAGGAATGTGCCGACATATTGAGAGAAAAGGATAATATCCTTATTCTTACTCATGCAAATCCCGACGGCGATACTCTCGGTTCGGGATTTGCGCTTTGCCGTGCACTTATGAAAATAGGTAAAATTTGCGCTGTTATAAATGCAGACGATATTCCTAAAAAGTACAATTATCTTTTTGACGATATTGTAGAAATAAAATTTAAACCCGATTATGTTGTTGCTGTCGATGTTGCAACAGTTAATCTTTTGGGAGGTCTTGAGGAGCAATACAAGATTGATATGTGTATTGACCATCATTCAACCAATACGGAGTATGCAAATTTATTGCTTCTTGAGGATGTTCCTGCGGCTTGCCAAATTATGTATGAGGTTGTGCTTGCTCTCGGTGCGCAAGTTGATAAAAAAATTGCGGACTGCCTTTATACAGGGCTTACAACCGACACGGGCTGCTTTAGGTATGATTCAACCACGGCGCAGACGTATCGTGTTGCGGCTGACCTTATTGATGCCGGAGCGGACAACGGCAGGATTAATCGCATTATGTTTGAAACAAAGACTAAGACTTATGCAAGGCTTGAAAGGCTTGCTATTGAATCGATGCGTTTTTATGAGCACGAGCGTGTTGCGGTTATAACCGTTACGCAAGAGATGTTTCAACTTACAGGTTCTAATGCTCAGGAAACGGAGGGCTTAGCACCGCTTACCCGTCAAATTGAGGGCGTTGAAATAGGCATAACCATCCAAGAGCGACCTGACGGAACGTGTAAGGCTTCAATTCGTACATTTGAAAG
>DAVZKM010000152.1:0-4716 GCA_052272245.1 Eubacterium sp. | reverse complement strand
CAATACGCCGATAATATACATAATATACATATCGGTAAGACCTATACCGATAGTTCCTGAAAGGAACACATTTGTAGCACCTAAGATACAAGGAATACTCATGCATACAATAAGATATGCACCGATTCCTCCGAAAGCATAGGCACCGATTTCTTTAAAGGACATATATCTGCCCTTTGGCGGCTCTTTCCAATAGTATTTTACATTGTCAACAAGAGTCGTCACTTTTTGTTTGAGTGAAGCAATGTCTGCCATACTAATCCCCCTTAGTTAAATCATAAGCTTTATGATAACATATTAATTTTGCAATTACAACAAAAAAGATACAATTTCTTGTATCTTTTTTATCGAATATATCAAATTGTAGTATATAAAGTGAATTTAGTCCAAATCGAATTCAAAGTCATCATTTCCTTTAATATCAACAATAACTTTTGAGCCTGAAATTTCATAAGAACTTGAAGTTGAAAGCTTTGAAAACGTTTTATCATCAATTTCATCGGGAGATGAATTATCAGTAAACATAAATCCAAAACCCGTTTGCGCCCTCTTGGTATCCATTGCAAAATATTTTAATGCCTTGCCTGAATTATCCTCAAGTTCAGAAGTGACATCAAAGAAATACTTTTGTCCTTTAAAATCGGCAAGCGATATCATTTTTGCAATAGAGTTTGAATCAACATTAATAAGATGAGAAGCATTGATATCATTTTGAAGAAGTAAATACTCAAACAGCCCACTCAAGGTTGAATTCATACCCTTGCCCTGCAAAACAGTGTCAAAAACGGTGGTAACCGAATTATCAACTTTAAAATTACTTGCTATATATGAATATACGTTAAGCAAATATTCATCTTTACCGACCTTGCCGTATCCGCATTTATTCATTATTTTTGAAATATCGGCATTAAATTCCTTTAACTTGGCATTTTGCGTTTCCTTATCATTTGCATAAGTAATTTTAACGCCTGAATTATCATCGAGGAAATCAATTCCGTCAACAAGAACATATTGCGGAAAAGAAGTATAAAACAAACGATTTACATCATCTGAAAGCGAAACATTATATTTAACTTCACTCTCATAATTAAGGACGGCGTTGCAAAGCTTTTCATAAGCTTTGATTGACGATTCGTCAAGAGAAGAATAATGAGCGTCGGTAGTTATTTTAAGTTCAACATTATTTTCTGAAGATTTATTGTTGCCGTCATCATTTACGCTTTTATCACTGCAAGCTGCAAAAAGCGAACACACAAAAGCCGCACTTAATATTAGCGATATAGCTTTTTTCATTAATTAACACCTACTTTTTTAAGCGTTTTTAGTTTATCCTCACATTGAGAGAAAAATTGACTGTAAGCCAAGCAGTAATCACTGCTTTCACGGTTGCGCCTGCAACCGCCGCCACGACAGATGTAAAAATACTTACATTCCTTGCACTTATCATCAAGCTTAAAGGAACTTTTTATAAATTCAACACATTTAGAACTCGTGTGCATTTGTTTAAATGACAATTCGTTAATATTACCCAAAAGCCATTCATCTGTGCAATAGAAATCGCAAGGATAAACACTTCCGTCACCTTCAACAACAAATTGGTTTGAGCAAAAGCCATTCATTCCGCATTGCTCTGCATTATTACCGTTTATGAGAGATATGTAATTATCAAAAGTACGAATTGAAACAAAATCCCCACGCAAATAATCATTATAATAAATATTAAAGCCTTTAGTTAAAAAATATGCATAATCGTCGTTATTCATATACATATTATTTTCTTTTTCACCAAAAGGCTTCAAGCCGACAA
This sequence comes from Eubacterium sp., assembly GCA_052272245.1. Lineage (GTDB taxonomy): Bacteria > Bacillota > Clostridia > Oscillospirales > Acutalibacteraceae > Eubacterium_R. The sequence continues at coordinate 2,909 of DAVZKM010000152.1, read as the reverse complement.
TAAACTGAATATACCTTAAATCGTTTGACTTAAAAAATCTGTACGCTTTTCTGAAATTAAGTGCCGTATTTTTAGTCAAAACGGAAAGAACATTAAAAGAAACGTTATGTTTTTTCAGAATATCTATTCCCTTTAATATATCATCAAACGAGCTTTTACCGTTTGGATAAATCCTATATTTATTAACTTCCTTATCACCGTCAAGTGAAACGCCGATTAAAAAACCGTTTTCTTTAAAAAAAAGTGCAAATTCATCATTAATAAGCGTTGCGTTTGTTTGCAAGCAATAATGAACCTTACTGCCCTTTTTGTTTGATTTTTTAACGTAAGAAACAAAATTTTTATAAAAATCAAGCGAGCACAAAAGCGGCTCTCCTCCCTGAAATGTAAAATAAACATCGGTAGAGTCCGCAAATTCAAGTGCACTGTCAACAACTCTTTTTGCAGTATCATCGCTCATAAAGCCTTTGGAAAAATCAGTTCGCTTAGATGACAGCGAGTGATAAAAGCAGTATTCACAAGCGAGATTGCAATTACTTGATGCCGGTTTGAGCATAACCGAAATCGGCATTTAATCACCTTCTAACCCATTTAGTATATAACAAAAGAAATAAATAGACAAGTGTTATTTGCCGTTATCACGATAAAAAACAGAATATTTACAATTTAGAAATTTATTGCTTGTGAATTCTATGTTCTTAAAATTAACTGCCGATATTGCACAATCTGTTATATTTTCAAAGGTACAAGCCTTAATTTTGATATTTGTTTGGTAAAGATTTTTAAAATAATTATGCGTACCGACTCCTCTGTAAACATTTTTAAAAACACAGTTTTCAACTGTTATGCTGTCATTCATTGTATTATCATATGATGTGAAACCATAAAAGTGGACTTTATCGAGAATGTCGATTTGAATTGCCTCTGATGAATTGAGCATTAAATTTGAATATTGCCCATTAAAGGTACAATTTAAAAACGTAACATTTTGGCAAGCTGCAAGCTCGGCGTGGTGGGAATAATAATTATTAAGAAAAACAACATTTTGAATTTTAATGTTTTTGGCATGACAAAGGCGCAAAATACATGACTTATTACGATTATAATTATCGTCAAGTGTTCCGTTTTTTATAATACATTCACATAGCGAGGAATATCCCGGGTACGCTTTATCTTCGGGAGATTTGAATATATTTCCACGCTTGAAATTTGCATTTTTAATCAGCGAACCGTTCAAGTCAATTGTCGTATATGATGTGAGAAAAAGAGTATTTTTAACATTATAATTACCACGTGAAAGTTTGACGGTCAAAAGATTATATTTTGAAGCATATTTTTTAGTATAATCGAGCGCTGTTGAAAGAGCTGTTGTAATATCGCTTGAGGAATAGTAGCTTTTGAGCGTACTGCCTTGCTCGTCAATGACGCAAACACTGCAAATCGTGAAACCATAAGAGAAAAAAATACACAAAATCAAAACAGCGCACATAAAAAAGGAAGTCAATTTATTCTTCAAGATGTCACCTCCGCACATTCCGTATTATTTTTAGAAAAATACAAAATTTAATACAAGACAGCTTTTGGAATAATTGACATGGGAAATATATAGTGTTATAATTATTTATCTTTATATTATAGGAAGTAGTAATTTTGAAAAATTATTCGATTACATTACCAAGCTATTCAATAGGCGATAATGTTTATAGTAAAATCGGCGAAATTTGCGAGCCATACGGCAAAAAGGTTATTTGCATAGGCGGTAAAACAGCAATAAGCAAAGTTAAGGATTTAATAATTAACGAGTGTAATGGCACGAGCCTTGAAATACTCGATTTTTTATGGTATGGCGGTGACGCTACATATGAAAATGTAAATACGCTTAAAGAAAATGAGTTTGTAAAAAAAGCGGATATTATTTTTGGCATAGGCGGAGGAAAAGCGCTTGATACTGCAAAGGCACTTGCATATATAGCAAATAAGGAAATATTCACTTTTCCCACAATCGCATCAAACTGTGCGGGAACAACAGCGGTTTCAATTATGTATAATGCCGACGGCAGCTTTAAAGAGCCGTTTTTCTTTACCGCTCCGGCAAGGCATTGCTTTATTTACACTCCGGTCATTGCAAAGTCACCCGCTAAATATATGTGGGCAGGCATAGGAGATACATATGCCAAATTTTTTGAAGCGGAGATGAGCAGCCGTGGAGAGGACTTAGTTCATTACCATGCACTCGGTGTAACTACATCGCAAATGTGCTTAACTCCCCTTCTCAAATACGGCAAAAAAGCACTTGAAGATTTCAAATCGGGCAATGCGAGTTTTGAGCTTGAGCAGGTTGTTTTAGGAATTGTTGTAACAACAGGTATTGCCTCAATACTTTTAACAAATGAGCATATTATCGATTATAACACAGGGCTTGCGCACGCAGTATTTTATGCGCTTACATCCTATCCTCATATTGAGGAGAGGCATTTGCACGGCGAGATAGTGGGATACGGTGTGCTTATTCTTTTACTTGTTGATAAAAACGAGGAAATGTTTAAGACAATGTTTGAATTTAACCGTTCAATCAATTTGCCGACCTGTCTTGCGGACATTGAGATGAACGAGGATGATTTAGATAAACTTGTGCCCATGGTGTGCGCCATGAAGGACATTGACCACAATCCATATAAAATAAGCGAAGATATGGTATATAAAGCTTTTAAAAAGCTTGAAGAATATAGCAAAAACATTAATTAAGAAAGAGGTATTCTTATGAAAAAAACGATTAAAAAAATTGCAGCTGTTTTATTTGCAACGGCAATTGCAGTCGCTTGCTTTGCAGGCTGTTCAAAATCGGACGGCGAGTACGACAAGGAAAACGATTCAAAAAAAGCCAAGTTCGGCATTGTGGTACAAACGAG
>DAVZKM010000151.1:0-4771 GCA_052272245.1 Eubacterium sp. | reverse complement strand
CTGCAAAATGATAGATCTTCTTAAAAGACCTCAAATTACATACAAAGCGTTGACGAGTGTTGATGACGACAGACCCGATTTGCCCCATGCGGTATTTGAGCAGGTTGAAATTGCGGTTAAATATGAGGGTTACATTAAAAGGCAGGAGCAGCAAATTAAAGAAATGCGCCGAATTGAGTGCAAAAAAATTCCTGCCGATATTGATTATTCTTCACTTAAAGGTCTTAGGCTTGAGGCAGTTGAGAAGCTATCTAAAATTAAACCTGAAAATCTTGGGCAGGCAAGCAGAATCAGCGGTGTAAACCCTGCCGATATTGCCGCTCTCAACATAATTTTGGAGACATTATGATAGATTACGACCTTTTATTAAGCGAAGCGAAGAAAATCGGTGTTGACCTCGGCAAATACGGGGCTGACAGATTTGACACTTATGCAGAAAGGCTTGTTCGCTGGAATGAGCATGTTAATTTGACAGCGATTACCGAGCCTGACGATATTGTAATTAAGCATTTTATTGACAGCCTTTATGCTATGAATTTTGTTGATTTTAAGGCAGGGCAAAGCATTGCCGATGTCGGAACGGGTGCAGGTTTTCCCGGTATGCCGCTGTTGATTGCCAATCCTAAGCTTTTAGTCAACTTTATAGACAGTTCAGGAAAAAGGATAAATTTTATAAAAGACGTACTCAGTAATATAGGTATTATTGCAACAAGTACACACGAGAGGGCCGAAGACGTCGGCAAAAACCCTGAATTTCGTGAGCAATACGATTTTGCTACGGCAAGAGCTGTTGCACCGCTTAATGTACTTTGCGAATACTGCTTACCTCTGGTTAAGGTTGGCGGTCGATTTGTTTCACTGAAAGGCTCTAACGGATTAGAGGAGCTTGAAGCGGCGAAAAATGCAATTTCGGTGCTTGGCGGAGAGCTTGAGGCGGCTGAAAGCTATGTTTTGCCCAACGGCGACGGCAGAACGATATTTGTTATTAAAAAGATATCGCAAACTCCGACAAAATACCCCAGAAAGCCAAAAAAAATTGATACCCGACCGCTCTGAATATAACAGAATATGTCGAATTATAAGGATTTCTCACGATGAGAAATCCTTTATTTTTGTAATACTTTATGGTATATTTATATCAAGGAGTGAGAGACGTGGAGCAAATCGTTCAAATACCTACGGAAAAGCTGTTGCCAAATCCGTATCAGCCACGAAAGCAGTTTAAAAGCGAGGATATGTTGTCTCTTGCTGACTCGATAAAAGAAAACGGAGTTCTTCAACCGCTTTTGTGCAGGCAGATTAATCACAGCGACTATTATGAATTAATCGCCGGTGAACGCAGACTCAGAGCGGCAATTCTTGCAAATCTTCAAAGTGTTCCCTGCATTGTTGTTGAATGTGAGTATGAGGACAGTGCGGTTTATTCAATTATAGAAAATATACAGCGCTCAGACCTCAACTTTTTTGAAGAGGCACTTGCGATATCTCACTTGATGAATACATTTGGCTTAACTCAACAGCAAATAAGCAAAAAGCTTGGAAAAAGTCAAAGCGCATTGTCAAATAAGCTTAGGCTTTTGCGACTTCCTGCCGATGTCAGATATTTTGTTGATAAAGAGGGATTAACCGAACGCCACGCAAGAGCTTTGCTTAAAATAGATAATGAAAAAGATATGTGGACAACTCTTAAAGTCATAACTGAGCGCCATCTTAATGTTGAGCAAACGGAGGCTTATATCGAGTCTTTGACCAATAAAGAGATTAAACATAAGAAAAATGTTATTAAAGTTTTTAAAGACATAAGGATTTTTGTCAATACGGTTAATAAGGCTATCGCTACTATGAAAGAAAGCGGAATTAATGCCGAATCGGACAAGACAGAAACAGACGAATATATTGAATTTAGGGTAAGAATACCTAAGGACGCTAAAATGCAGGACAAGACTGCATAATTAACTTCGCTTAAAACGGATAACATCCGTTTTAACATATTCTCCTCTTTTCATCACGTGGAAAAAACGGGCTTAATTGTCCGTTTTTTCTGCATTTATAAAGGCTCTTGTGTTTCACGTGAAACAGCTACCCTATATGTAGATTTTAGGATAAACACAGTTTATATTATATTTGTTTATATTGTATTATGTTTATATATTTGTATAACGAGAAATTCTAATTCTGATATTTAAATTTAGTTTAATTTTCATTTGTTTAACATAAAAAATCATTGTTTCACGTGAAACGTCTATATATTGTATATCGTTACTTTGACAGACACAAAAGTTGAAAAATAATTGTAATGTTTCACGTGAAACCTCTTGCCTACTCCCCTCTCTTGTAGTATAATCTTCAATACGGAGGTGAACGTATGGGAAAAACCGTATCTATATTTAACCAAAAAGGCGGAGTAGGAAAAACTACCACTTGCGTCAACTTTGCTGCCGCTCTCGGTTTAAAAGGTAAGAAAACACTTCTTGTTGACCTTGACCCTCAGGGTAACGCAACAAGCGGAGTCGGAATAGATAAAACAGAAATAGAAAAGTCTACATATGATATCCTTATTAATAACGAAGCCGCTAAAGATATAGTTATTAAGACAGAGTTTAAAAATCTTTCAGTTCTCCCTGCCAATATGAATCTTGCAGGTGCAGAGCTTGAGCTTGCTGAGGAAGAAAACAGATTTAAAGCGCTTAAAAAAGCACTTGCTCCGCTCGTGATGGAATATGATTTTATTATAATAGACTGCCCGCCAAGCTTAGGGCTTCTTTCACTGAATGCATTAACCGCTTCGGATACACTTATTGTGCCGTTGCAATGCGAATATTATGCGTTAGAGGGATTAAGTCAACTTTTGGGAACCGTCAGAACGGTTAAGCAGCATTATAACGAGCATTTGGAGCTTGAAGGTGTGCTTTACACAATGTATGACACACGTCTTAAGCTTAATTCGCAGGTTGTTGCTGAAGTTAATCAGTATTTTCCGAATAAAGCGTATAAAACAACTATTCCACGAAGTGTTAAGCTTGCCGAAGCACCGAGTTTTGGCAAACCTATTTTTTATTATGAAAAATACTCAAAGCCATCTTTTGCATATAAAAAATTTGCAGATGAGTTCTTAAAGAACAATAAATTTGTGGAAAATCCTGTTGAAGATGTGGAAAACTTCAGATAAGCAACATATTATTGATAAACTAATGATTGGTGGAGAAATAAAATGGCTAAAAAGCAATCAGGTCTCGGTAAAGGGTTAAGCGCACTTATGCTTGAAAACTCCGTTGATGAAATGGTGGCAACAAACACGTTACCGCTCAACGAGATTATGCCCAATAAAGAGCAGCCGAGAAAAACTTTTGACGAGGGTGCTTTGCAGGAGCTTGCCGACAGTATTACTCAGCACGGAGTGCTTCAACCGCTTCTTGTCAGGCCGCTTGTGACGGGTGGATATCAGCTTGTTGCCGGCGAAAGGCGTTGGAGAGCGTCACGAATGGCAGGTCTTAAGGAAGTTCCTGTTGTTGTGAAGGAACTTTCTGACGTTGAAACAATGGAAATCGCAATAATCGAGAATTTGCAGCGTGAGGACCTCAACCCGATTGAAGAGGCAGAGGGTTTGCAGGCTCTTATTGACCGATGCGGTTTCACACAAGAAGAAGTTGCAACCTCAGTAGGCAAGTCACGTCCGGCTATAGCAAACGCTTTGCGACTTCTTAAATTACCGCAGGAAGTGCGTGATATGACTAAAAACGGCGAAATTTCCGCAGGTCACGCAAGGGCGCTCCTGTCCTTTGATAATGAGGCAATAATTTACGAGGTTGCTGAAAATATTGTTAAAAATAATCTTACTGTTCGTGATGTAGAACGTTTAGCAAAAACAAGCGAAAAAACCTCTCCGTCTGCCAAAAGAAAGAGCAAAAGACGTGACAGCTTTTATGACGAGGTTGAGCTTACACTTACGGAGGTTCTCGGCAGAAAGGTTAAGGTATATAACGGCAGAGGAAAGGGAACTCTTGAAATAGAGTTTTACTCCGCCGATGATTTAAAAGAAATTGCAAATAAATTAGGAGAATAAAAAATGATTGACATTAAATTTTTAAGAGAAAATCCTGACATTGTAAAGGAAAATATCAAAAAGAAGTTTCAGGATAAAAAATTACCGCTTGTTGACGAGGTAATCGAACTTGATGAAGAGCGCAGAGCGTCAATGGCTAAGGCTGACGAGCTTCGTGCAAACAGAAATAAGCTTTCTAAGGAAATCGGCGCACTTATGGCTCAGGGCAAAAAAGACGAGGCTATGGCTATTCGTGAAAAAGTTACGGCTCAGGCGCAGGAACTCGAAAAACTTGCCGCTAAGGAGAAGGAACTTAACGAAAAGGTTACCTCAATTATGATGTCTATTCCTAATATTATCGAGGACAGCGTTCCAATCGGCAAGGATGACAGTGAAAACGTTGAGGTTGAGCGCTTCGGCGAGCCGGTTGTTCCTGATTATGAAATTCCTTATCATACAGATATTATGGAAAGCTTTGACGGTATTGACCTCGAAGCCGCAGGCAGAGTTGCAGGCAACGGTTTTTATTATCTTATGGGCGATATCGCAAGGCTTCATTCGGCAGTTATCAGCTATGCAAGAGATTTTATGATTGACAGAGGCTTTACTTATGTTGTTCCTCCTTTTATGATTCGTTCAAACGTTGTAACAGGAGTTATGAGCTTTGAAGAAATGGACGCAATGATGTATAAAATCGAGGGTGAGGACCTTTATCTTATCGGAACAAGC
>DAVZKM010000150.1:0-4780 GCA_052272245.1 Eubacterium sp. | reverse complement strand
GCTTATTTGACAGATAATTTAGGATTGCTCGAAAAAAATCCGATGAAAAATCTTGACATTCCGAAAACAAAAAAATCATTGCCTAAATACTTGTCACTTGAAGAAGCTGAAAAGCTTTTGTCTGTTATTGACGGTAAATATAAAGAACGAGATTATGCTATAATTACGCTGTTTTTAAACTGCGGAATGCGCCTTAGTGAGCTTGTATCAATCGATTATAACGATATAAAAGCCGACGGGACGCTCGTCATAACAGGTAAAGGAAACAAAGAACGAACTGTCTATTTAAACCAAGCGTGCATTAATGCTGTCACCTCATATATGAAAGTAAGGCCGCACGACGGCGTAAAAGACAGAGCGCTGTTTTTAAGTTCTCGCAATCAAAGGATTAGTAACAGAAGCGTTCAGCATATTGTTGAAGAGTATTTAAAAAAAGCAGGCTTAGGCGACCGAGGTTTATCGGTTCATAAGCTTAGGCATACAGCAGCAACACTTATGTATCAGCACGGAAATGTTGACGTATTGCTTCTTAAAGAAATACTCGGTCACGAAAACTTAAGTACAACGGAGATATACACACATATCAGCAATGATGCAACTAAAAAAGCTGTTGATTCTAACCCACTATCAGGCGAAAAGCCTAAATGGTGACAACGCTTTTAAGCAATGTTTCAATAAGCGCAGAAGCACCGGAAAAAGCAATTATAATCAAGCCGTAAATCAAAAATTTTCTTAATGTCGGCTTGATCTCAAGCTTATAATCAAGCTTATTTTTTGTTATATCAACAATTTGCCTTGACATATCACTGCTCGTTTGGATAACAAAAATCAAAACTGTCAAAAAAAGTGCAGCGAAAGGTGCAATCATAAGAATCGTATAGCCAACACCTTTTGCTTGATAATTTATGTAAAAATATGCCGCTTTCATTCCGACCCGAATACCGATAACGCATGGAATAATGTTTATTAAGCCATATCCGATAAGGCAAAAAGCAAGAAAAACGGTAATTAAAAAAAGTGACAAATAATCGCAAATATTTTGACTGAAAAGCTTTGACAAATTTGCATCGCTCGGCTTTAAAATCGAATCGAGTGCACTGCTTTGAAGAAGTCTGTAAATAACAGTTCCAATTGCCAATGAGCAGGCATAAATAATAATCGAATATATAACTGTTTTATTATCAACAATGATTTTTTCAATGTCGGTTTTCTTGTCATTTTCATCTTCTAAATTAAATTCCTTTTTTAGTTCAATAGGAATATCGCTCAATTATAATCACCTTCTCTTCCCTGCCGTCATAACCCCTGTTACAAATGTTACTGCAATAATTATTGCCAATGATATAAATAATTGAACAAACTCCTTGCTAAAAAATATGAAATTTGCAAGCGTAAATAATACTAACGGTATAATCGACAAATATGACAAGAACAGTATATTGTTTTTAAAAGGCTTAAGACAAATAAAAGGAACTATAAAAGACGTCAGTACACTAATCAAATAGCCCGCATATTTACAATATGATAAATCCAAATCAAGCTTTAGAATAATAAAAGAAAACATACCTGACATTAATATTATCGAAGCTGCGGTTAATATTAAAGACTTTACTATAAACTTAATAATAACGCTTTTTGCGTTAAGACTGCTTATTTTAGGCATAATAAAACCCCCTGAATAATTAATATTCAAGGGGTGATTTTTTTAGAACAATTATTTGTTTTCCTTTTTATCAGAGCCGTCCTTGTCAGCCTTTTTAGCTGCCTTCTTTTCCTTAGCTGCTTCTCTTGCAGCTTCAACTTCCTTTTGATGCTGCTCGTTCTTTGTTCTGTTAGTGTTAATTGCCCAGCGCTCGATTTTCATCTTATTTCTGTCAGCACCGGTTTCGATGATAAGGTCGTTTTCACGAATTGTAACAACACGTCCTACAATACCACCGATTGTAACTATCTCATCGCCGATTTCAAGAGCATTTCTCATTTCCTGCTCTTCTTTTTGACGTTTCTTCTGTGGACGAATCATCATAAAATACATAAGTGCGAACAACACAACCATAAGCACTATCATCTGTATGCTGCTTGACTTTTGATTAGCAGCTGAGCTTGAAGCTGCATTTTGTGCAAATAATAAAATTGATTCCATAAAATTAATTTCCTCCAATTATATGATAAAAAGTATTATAGATTAAAATTAGATGATTTGCAAGTCTTTTCTAAATTCTTGTATCAAGTTTAACACAAAATTCATTTTTATAGTCCGTAAATGTACCACTGTCTAAATTGCTTCTTATTTCAGCCATAAGGTTATTATAAAAATAAAGATTATGCATAACTGCAAGACGCATACCGAGTATTTCATTGCTCTTAAACAAATGACGAACATATGCTCTCGAATGATTTTGGCAAGTTGGGCAATTGCATTCTTCATCAATAGGCTTACCATCACGTTCATATTTGGCATTATTAATGTTTATTATTCCTTTTTTCGTAAATAAATGACCGTGACGTGCATTTCTTGACGGCATTACACAGTCAAATAAATCAACACCTCGGCTGACCCCTTCAAGTATATTGCCCGGAGTACCGACACCCATAAGATATCTCGGCTTGTTCTTTGGAGCATAAGGCTCAACAGCGGATATAATTCTATACATATCCTCTTTAGGTTCCCCGACAGCAAGGCCGCCGATAGCGTAACCGTCAAGATCCATTTTTGCAATTTCTTTCATATGCCAAATACGCAAATCGTCATAAACACAGCCTTGGTTAATACCAAATAGTAATTGGTTTTTATTAATTGTTGTATCAAGAGAATTAAGCCTGTCCATTTCCTTTTTGCAGCGTTCAAGCCAACGAAGTGTACGCTCACACGCCTCTTTTGCATATTTGAGAGTTGCAGGGTTTTTAACACATTCATCAAATGCCATTGCAATCGTTGAACCCAAATGAGACTGAATTTGCATACTTTCCTCAGGTCCCATAAATATTTTTCTTCCGTCAACATGAGAATTAAAAGTTACACCCTCTTCGTTGATTTTGTTGAGTTTTGCAAGGCTGAAAACTTGAAATCCTCCGCTGTCGGTTAAAATAGGTCTGTTCCAATTTGTAAATTTATGAAGCCCACCCATATCGTATACAAGTTCATCACCGGGACGAACGTGAAGATGATATGTGTTGCAAAGCATTACCTGACAACCGATATCTTTTAAATCCTTGGTTGAAAGACCGCCTTTAATTGCGGCTGAGGTTGCAACGTTCATAAATGCAGGGGTTTGAACAGTTCCGTGTACTGTTTCAAACTGCCCTCTTCTTGCTGCGCCTTCTTGTTTTAATAATGTATATTTAGCCATAATTTCCTCTCAAATCTTATAGTATATCAGTAAATAAACATAGCGTCGCCAAAGCTGAAAAATCTGTACTTATCTTCAACTGCAATTTTATATGCGTTCATTACATGGTTATAGCCTGCAAAAGCAGAAATAAGCATGATGAGTGTGCTTTCCGGAAGATGAAAATTAGTAACAAGCGCATCAATGCATTTAAATTCGTAACCGGGATAAATAAATATGCTTGTGTCATCCTCATCCTGACAAATACAACCGTTCTTAGTAGCAACCGATTCAAGCGTTCTGCAGCTTGTAGTACCTACGGAAATAACTCTTTTTCCGTTTTTCTTGGTTTCGTTAATTAAATCGGCAGTTTCCTGCGGCATAATATAATGCTCTGTATGCATAGTATGTTTTGTAACATCATCAACCTTTACGGGTCTAAAAGTTCCAAGCCCTACATGAAGCGTTACATATCCGATATTAACACCTTTTGCTTTGATTTCCTTAAGCATTTCCTTAGTAAAATGCAGACCTGCGGTCGGTGCGGCAGCAGAACCTAAATGTTCGCTGTAAACAGTTTGATATCTTTCCTTATCAGCAAGCTTTTCCTTAATATAAGGCGGAAGCGGCATTTGACCGATTTCATCCAAAACAGCATAGATATTTGCATCGCAATCAAATTTAATAATTCTGTTGCCATCATCAAGAACGTCAATAACCTTACACTCAAGCTTTCCCTCGCCAAAAACAAATTCCGTTCCTACTTTTGCTTTTTTGCCCGGCTTGCAAAGACATTCCCACACAAGTGTTTCCTTTTGTTTCAAAAGCAAAAATTCAACTACAGCTCCTGTTTCTTTTTTAACACCGAATATTCTTGCAGGAATAACTCGTGTATCATTTAGAATTAAGCAATCGCCGGGATTTAAGTATTTTGTTAAATCCTTAAAAATTTTGTGCTCAACCTCTCCTGTTTCTTTATTTAAAACCATCAGTCTTGACGCATTTCTTGGTTCAATAGGGGTTTGAGCAATAAGCTCTTCGGGTAAATCATAAAAAAAGTCTGAAGTTTTCATCATATTCTCCGTAAATTTTGATTGACATATATATATAATAAGTGTTATTATATCAAATAAGTACGGATGAGGTGCAGAAAACTTTGGCGCACTTCAACCGTCAACAAGTATTATATTGCATATTATCTTGTTTTACAAGTTATTTTTTTAAGGAGATTACACACTATGAGCAAAAAGTACAATGTCGGCATCGTCGGCGCAACAGGTATGGTAGGTCAAAGATTTGCTACTTTACTTGAAAACCACCCTTGGTTTAACGTTGTTTGCCTTGCAGCATCTTCAAGAAGTGCAGGTAAAACCTATGAAGAAGCTGTTGGTAAAAAATGGTGGCTGACAAGATCAAGACTGACAGCAACAACAGTCTTGAGGCAAGAACAG
>DAVZKM010000149.1:0-4793 GCA_052272245.1 Eubacterium sp. | reverse complement strand
TACTATTATAACGAGAAAAAAGGGTATTTATTGCTTGAAAACAGGATTTTTTTCTCTTCATTAAGATTATAGATATTAGGAACATTAATGTCATCCATAGAGGCGGATACAACAAGTTTAACCTGAGAACCTGAAATAACCTTAGCGCCTGCTTCGGGTGATTGCTCCATAACAATACCGGGCTCGACATCATCTGTTTTCTTTTGTTCAAGTACAAATTCATAGTCGTATTTATTTGAACTGATTAATTCATCATAAGAAAAGCCGACGAAATTATCAAGCGTATTTGTATTTGTTTTAAATGAGCCTGTTATTGCCATTACTAAAAGAACAGCGGCTGTTACCAAAACGATAATACCAATCAATACAGCGGTTATAACTTTCTTTTTATGGTCAGGGTCATAATAAATGTCTTCGTCCTCATCAGTGTTAGGGGCGACTTCTTCCTTTTCCTTAATAACAGGTGTTTCGCTTGTTATTTTATCAGTTTTGCCAACGTATTTAGTAGGCGATTTGTCAACAAAATATGAATAATCAAAAACAGTTTTAGGATTTTTTATAACTTCTTCAACGTCAATAAGCATTTCGGTCGCAGACTGATATCTGTCCTTAGGGTCCTTTTGCATTGCATGAATACAAATTTGCTCAAGACCGAGCGGAATATCAGGATTAATTTCAGTAAGCCTTTTGGCGTTGCTTTGAAGTTGCATAAGAGCAACGCTTACTGCACTTTCAGCTTCAAAAGGAACTTTGCCGGCAAGCATTTCATACAAAACTACTCCAACGGAATAAATATCAGCCTTTTCATCAGTAAATTCACCTTTAGCCTGTTCCGGGCTGATATAATGAACAGAACCTATAGCTGTATCGGTAAGCGTTCTCGTTTCGCTTCTTGAAAAACGAGCTATGCCGAAATCCGCAACTTTAATATTCCCATTTGGTAATAGAATTATATTCTGAGGTTTTATATCTCTGTGAACAATTCCCTTATCGTGAGCGTGCTGCAACGCTTTTAATATTTGGGTTGTGAAAAACAATGCGTCGTTCCAAGTGATTGCACCCTGTTTTTGAATATACTCCTTAAGAGTAATACCGTCAACGTATTCCATAACAATATATTGAAGTTTTTCCCCAAAACTAACATCATAAACCTTTACAATATTTGGGTGGGAAAGAAGCGCAATTGCCTTTGATTCGTTTTTAAAACGTCTAACAAAGTCATCATTAGTTAAAAATTCATCTTTTAAAATTTTAACCGCAACTATTCTGTCGTCAACATTATCATAAGCTTTATAAACAACTGACATACCGCCAACGCCGACGATCTCCTGTATTTCATATCTTCCGTCAAGTCTTTTTCCTACATAATTATCCATATTTTATAAACTCCGTTATTTAGAAATTACAACTACCGTAATATTATCTCCGCCACCGTTTTCGTTAGCTTTATTTACAAGTCTGTCTGCAAATGCATAATGCTTTTTGTCGCTTGTAAGTTCAAGTATTTCATTGTTAGATACATAATTGGATAAGCCATCAGTACAAAGCAGTAAGGTTGTATCATCATCTAAATCAATCTGGTCAAAATCTATTTCTATATTTTTATCAACTCCGACCGCTCTTGTAATAATATTTTTATTTGGATGATTTAATGCCTGCTCAGAGGTGATTTTACCTTTATCGAGTAAATCCTGAACTACGCTGTGGTCGGTTGTAATCTGAAAAATTTTTCCGTTTTTGAGAATATATGCCCTGCTGTCGCCCGCATGAGCAATATAAGCCTGACCGTCTTTTACAATAGCGCAAACGACGGTAGTGCCCATTCCTTTTAGTTCCTGCTTGCTTTCAGACATATCAAAAACTTCAACATTAGCAGCATTCAAAGCAGAATCGAGCATATTTTTTATTGAACTGTCACGCATTTGTTCACGGTATGACACATTAATTTTATCGCTGATAACCTTAACAGCCAGTGCGCTTGCAATATTACCTCCGGCAGCACCGCCCATACCGTCGCAAACAACAGCCCAAACAACCTCGTCAGAAAATTCACCAACCGCATATGCGTCCTGGTTTGAATCCCTTACGTTACCTTTATCTGTTTTAGCAACTATTCTCATTAGATTTCACCTCTGTTTTTAAGACGTCGTAATTGACCGCATGACGCATTGATATCGGCGCCCAAAGTACGTCTTATTGTAGCATTTATCCCGCTTTTTTTCAATATATTTTGAAAATTCAAAATTGCCTTCTTTGATGATTTAATATTTCCCCGTTCCTTAACATCGTTAACAGGTATAAGATTAACGTGTGCATTCATACCTTTAAGTCGTGTAGCAAGTTCCAAGGCATTTTCTTTACTGTCATTTACATCCTTGATAAGAGTATATTCAAAGCTTACACGTCTGCCCGTTTTTTCAACGTATTTGCGGCAAGCGGCTAAAAGCTCGTCTATCTTATATTTATTGTTTATCGGCATAGTGTTGCTTCTTATTTCATCATTAGGAGCATGGAGAGAAATAGTGAGCGTAAGCTGTAAGTTTAAATTCATCAATTCATATATTCTCGGTACTACTCCGCAGGTGGAAACCGTAATATTGCGCATACTTATATTCAAGCCGTTTTCGTTATTAACATTATACAAAAAATTAATAACATTATCAAAATTATCAAGCGGTTCCCCTATTCCCATCAAAACTATATGAGAAATTTTGATATTCAAATCCTTTTGAGCACTGTGAAGCTGTGCTTCAATTTCACCGGATGTAAGATTTCTTTTAAATCCCGCAAGCGTAGAAGCGCAAAAAGTACAACCCATTTTGCAGCCTACTTGTGAAGAAACACAAATAGTATAGCCGTATTTATACTTCATAATAACAGATTCTATATATTCTCCGTCCGATAGTTTGAAAAGATATTTAACGGTGCCGTCAATTTTTGATATATATTTATCCTCGATTTTGCAAGTTGAAATATAAAAATTTTCACTAAGCTTTTCTCTTAAAGATTTGCTGATATTTGTCATTTCGTCAAAAGATGAAATACCGTTTTTATGTAGCCATGTAAAAATCTGTTTTGTTCTAAATTCAGGTTGACCGAGATCAGTTATCACATTATTGAGTTGTTCATATGTTACGCAATTAATATCAATCATTGTTTTTCCTCATTAATGCATAATAAAAGCCATCGCCGCCAAAAGGAGTAGGAAACACAGTCTTTTCTTCTAAAATTTCAAAATTATTGTTATTTTCAAGAAATTTTGCTACAACCTTTTCGTTTTCTTTTTTATTTAATGAGCAGGTTGAATAAATAATATTTCCTCCCGATTTTAAGTATTTAGAAGACGTTTCAAGAATAGAATACTGAATTTGAGGCAAATCCTTAACAGAATCAAGTTCTTTATATCTTATTTCGGGTTTTCTCCTGATTATACCGAAACCGGAGCAAGGAACATCGCAAAGAATTTTATCCGCTTTTGGAATGTTATCATTATATTTTGTTGCATCGTTAACTGATGTCGAAATATTAACGATATCAAGCCTTTTAGCGCTGTCGTTAATAAGTTTAAGCCGGTGCTCATACATATCAAAACAATAGATTTTTCCACTGTTATTCATAGATTGAGAAATCGTAAAAGCCTTACCGCCGGGAGCGGAGCACATATCCAAAACAATATCGTTTTCCTTAGCATTTAATGCTTTGGCGCAATTATAACTTGATAAATCTTCAATATAGAAAAGTCCGTTTTTAAATGCTTTTGTTTTAGTTAAATTTACACCGTTTTCGATAATAACATAATCGTCATATGCTTCCCCGACAACTTCGCTGCATTCAAGTTCATATAAAAGTTCGTCGCTGTTTACAAATTTCTTATTTGCAATTGCAAATAAGGGAGGTTTATCATTAATACACGGTAAAAATGCCTTTACTTCGTCCTCGCCATACTGCTTGATCCACATATTAATCAAATTTTGCGGCAAAGAGTATTTGACAGACAAGTCGTCGGGAATTTTACGGTCATTATCAATCTTATGTAAAACAGCGTTAATCAGCCTTGAATAATAATCCTGACCAACTTTCTTTGCAAGATTAACGCTTTCATTAATTGCGGCTGAACTTGGCACTTTTTCCATAAATAAGAGCTGATAGGCACCAATCCATAGAGCAACACGAACCTTAGGTTTAATTTTGCCTTTTGCATATTTATCAATAAAATAATCAAGTGTAATTTTCCGTTCGGTCACACCGTAAACAAGTGCAGAAATAAACGCCTTATCTTTGTCAATAGCCGAAAGTGCTTTATCAAGTGCGATATTTGAATATGACCCATCATAAAAAATACTATACAAAGTTTCAAATGCAATAAGACGTGGGTTCTTAATCAATTTCTGTTACCTCTGTTAATAATAAGAAATAGTCTCAATAATGTTGCAAGTGCAGACGCTAAAGCGGCTACATATGTTAAAGCCGCAGCCGTAAGCACTTTTTTGGCTCCGTTATATTCCTCACCCTCAAGAAAATGGCAATTATCTATCGTTTCAAGCGCCCTTTTGGAAGCATTAAATTCAACAGGTAAAGTTATTAGCTGAAATAAAGCTACAGCCGAATATAGTATAAGCCCAACATAAATAAGTGTGTTACTGTAAAGAAACATACCGATAATTGCAAGCGGAACACCTAAATATGAACCTATACGTGTCATAGGAATAACCGCATTTCTTAATTTAAGCGGTGTATAATCTCGATGCCATCAAGCGCATCATCGACCTCGACTTGGAAGGACTGGTCAAGAG
>DAVZKM010000148.1:0-4799 GCA_052272245.1 Eubacterium sp. | reverse complement strand
TTATATCCTCAATCAGTTCTTCATTCGTTTCGTAAAACTTACGTGTTTTTTCAACGTTGCCGGGCGCAATAAACTGCAAATAAGTTTGCGCCGGTGCAGGAATTGTGTATTTTGCAACGGTGTTTTCGTCCTCAAATTGCTTTAAGAATTTGAAATACTCAACAAAAGGATGAGCCTTAGCTTTGAATTTGCCGATTAAATATGTATCGTCAAGTACAGCAAGTTCATCATTAAACGGTACTCCTCCTCCGGTTGCTTTGTGCTCTACCCCGTCAAAGCCCCACATAAAATCAAGATGCCAAAAAGTTCTCCTGAATTCGCCGTCTGTAATAGCGTGGAAGCCGAGTTCTTTTTGCTTTGTTACTAATTTTGCGATTTCCTCGTTTACGATTTTGTCATATGTATCTTTTGTAATATCGTTATTTTGATATTTTGCTTTAGCGTCCTTTAAAGTCTGCGGTCTTAGAAAACTTCCTACAAAATCATATCTAAACGGTGTTTTTAATGTACTCATAATTTAAAAATCCTTTCGTTTGTTGATGAGTACAGTTTAGCACATTAATGTTGTTTTGAAAAATACTTTAAAACCATAAATGGCTATAGGACTAAACTATGGTTGTGTGCTTTTTAATAGCGTCAATATAAGAAATTGCGTAGCGTGAAAGAATAATGTTTTTCTTTTTTACAAGTCCAATTCTCATAGTGCAGTCCATATCAAGCCTTTTTGAAATAATATCCTCGCCGTTTAGCTCTTTGTCAATAACGCCGGAACTTACGGTGAATCCGTTAAGACCGATAGCAAGGTTAAAAAGGGTTGCTCTGTCCCTAACCTGAATGCTTTTCGGCATATCAAGCACGCTCAAAAATTCCTCACTGAAATAAAAGGAATTTCGCTCGCCCTGTTCATACACCAAATACGGATAAGGCTTTAATTCGTCAAGGGTGATAATATCCTTGTTTGCAAGCGGATGATTTTTGCTGATAAATACGTGAGGGGAGGCTTTGAAAATTTCTTCAAATATCAATTCGTTCTTTTTCAAAAGCTTAGTAAGTACGTCCTCGTTGTGCTCTGAAAGATAAAGAATACCAAGCTCACTGTTGCCGTTTGCAACGTCGTCAATGATTTCTCCCGTCTGTGTTTCACGAAGAATGAAATTATATACATTTGTGTTATATTTATTAACCACGTCCACAAACGCATTTACCGCAAAAGAATAGTGCTGGCAGGAAACGGAAAACTTAGGCATTCTGCTTTTGTCATTACAAAATCTATCCTTCATTATGTCTGCTTGTTCAAGTAAATTGCGGGCAAATGAAAGAAGTTCTTCGCCCTCTCTTGTTATACTGACGCCTTTGTTTGAACGAACAAAGGCAGTTACTCCCATTTCCTTTTCAAGATTGTGTATAGCCGCACTCAGACTTGGCTGCGATATAAAAAGCTTTTCTGCAGCCTCAGTAATGTTTTTACATTCGGCAACAGTTACTAAATATTTAAGTTGTTGCAGTGTCATAACGCACCCCTTTTTGTTTTAATGATTTAATTATATATTCTGTTTATTTCAAATTTAAAACCTTCCGAATTTCATCTAAATTATTTGCAAAAAATATTCCTTCTTGGCGCTCTTTTGTAGAAAGTCCCATTTTAATCATATTATTAAGCAAATTTTTAAGGCTGTCGTAATATCCGTTTAAATTATATAATATGCAAGGAGCGTTAAGTTGTTTTAGCGACACTTTTGACATAACCTCGCTTATTTCCTCCAATGTTCCCGTGCCTCCGGGAAATGCGATAAAAGCATCGCCGAGTTCTATCATTTTCGCCTTTCTTTCGCTCATATCATCTGTTATGATTAACTGTGTTAAGCCGTCATATTGAAGTTCTTTATCAATAAAAAACTGAGGCTCAACACCTATTGCCTTTCCGCCTGATTTTAACGTGCTTTCGGCAATCAATCCCATCAAACCTGATTTTGAACCGCCGTAAATAAGCGTGTTGCCACTTTTTCCTATAAATGTACCAAGTTCTTTTACTGCTTTTTCAAGGCTTTCGTCATTGCCTTTTAATGCTCCGAGATATACTGTAATATTCATATTTACTCCTCTTTTATATAAAAATCCCTCACTTGCTTTTAAACAGAGTGGGGGATTTGCTTTGTTTTAGTCCTTTTGCAAAAGCATACGGTCATTGTCAAATTCTTTCATTTCACGCTCACGGTAAAGCTTCAAAAGGTCTGACACGTTCATTTCTTTTCTTGTAACATTGTCAAGGTCAATAATTATTTCGCCTGAATCCATCATTATTGTTCTTGTACCGGTAACAAGCGCCTGCGACATATTATGAGTAATCATCATAGTGGTGATATTGTTTTCCCTAACAATATCGTTTGTGATTTTCATAACTTTGTCTGCCGTTACAGGGTCAAGAGCTGCCGTGTGCTCGTCAAGAAGCAAAAGCTTAGGCGTAACAATTGTGCACATTAAAAGAGTGACAACCTGTCTTTGACCGCCTGATAAAAGACCGATTTTGGTTTTCATTCTATCCTCAAGCCCCATATCAAATCTTGCAAGGTGTTCTCTGAAATATTCCCTTTTCTTTTTTCCGATTGCCTGCGAAAAGAAACTTGAGCCTGCACGAGAATACGCAAGCGCAAGGTTTTCCTCAATCGTCATATTAGGAGCGGTGCCTTTCATAGGGTCTTGGAAAACCCTTCCGACAAGCCTTGCTCTTTTGTGTTCGGGCATAAAGGAGATATCCTTGCCGTCAAGTATAATTCTGCCTTTGTCCTGCTCGAATGTTCCGCATATCATATTGAAAAGTGTTGATTTGCCTGCTCCGTTTGAGCCGACTATAGTAACAAATTCGCCGTCATTAAGCGTAAGATTAATGTTGTTTAATGCTTTGTGCTCATTGACAGTATCCTTAGCAAAGGTTTTGGAGACATTTTTAATTTCAAGCATTTTTTCTTGCCTCCTTCTTTGCTTTTGCATTTTCGATTTTGTGCTTAATTTCAGGAACAATAAGTGTTGCAGCAACAATGATTGCACAAGTAAGCTTCATAAGGTTTTCGCTGTTCTTGCCAAAGAGAGAAACGTCAATAACAAATGCAACTATAATCTTATAAATAACCGAGCCTACTACCGCACTTGTTAAACCCAGCGCAACATTCCTTTTGCCAAATATTGCCTCGCCGATTATTACTGCCGCAAGACCGTAAATGAGCGTTCCATTTGAAAAGCTTTGGTCGCTTAAGCCGAGATAGTGGGAAATAAGCGCACCTGAAAGGGCAATAAGCCCATTAGCAAGCGCCAAACCGAAAATAAGAGAAAAATCAACATTGATTGATGACGCTCTTACCATATCGGGATTGTCGCCGGTTGCCCTTATGCAAAGACCGAGATGAGTTCTGAAAAACACAATAAGCAGTATAAGTACTAAGATGCAAATAACCGCACCGATAATAAGACCTGCTATCTTTTTATCTGCACCGCTGATGCCTACTGCCTTGTAAAATCTTGTGAATACTGAATTATCGTTAAAGTTAAGGTTAGACGAGCCTCGTACCATTAAATTTATTGAATAGAGCCCACTCATTGTGATAATACCTGCCAAAACAGGGTGAACCTTAAGCTTAGTTTGTAAAAGACCTGTTACTATCCCTGCAAGCACACCTGCCGCAAAAGCTGCAATAAAGCTTATAACGCTTAATCCCTTGCTTGCCACAACAGCCGCAACTGCTGAGCCGAAGCCGAATGATCCCTCTGTTGTAAGATCGGGTATGTCAAGTATTCTGAGTGAAATGTATATACCGAGAGCAAGGAGCCCGTAAAGAAATCCCTCCTCGATTGCCGTAATATAAACCTGCATAATTTGTCCTTAATAGTTTGTATTTTAGTTGATTATTTATTTACTACTTGAATTTCGTAGCCGATAGTGTTCTTTTCAGGAGCTTTTACGCTAAGCATATTTGCCGTACCTGAGTTGAATGTGCAATAGTCAATTCCTACAACCTCAGCCGGAATTTCCTCAATTTTTGTACCATTCATATATTTGATGCATTTGTCTGCAGTTTTAGCGCCGATACCCTTGTCGTCAATAGCAAGAGTAGCAAGGCAACCGCTGTTTACTGTTGTTGCAGATGAGCAGTAGGTAGGAATTTTTGCTTCGTTGCAAACCTGAGCAAGTGCGCTTACACCGTCTTGAACGATTGCGTCGTTAGGGACGAAGATAACGTCACAGCCTTTTTTAATAAGTGTTTCTGTTGAAGATTTAACGTCCGCAGATGTTTCAACAGTTGCACTTTCATATTTAACACCTTTTTTGTCAAGATATTTTTGCGCTGATTCAACAGTGTTTACAGCGTTAATTTGTGATGTTGAATAAATAAAGCCCCATTTTTTTACATCAGGAGTGATTTTGTATCCCATATCAATAATGTCCGATACAGGGATTGCATTTGATGTGCCTGTTGCATTTTTGTCCGGTGTGTTCATATCTGTAATAACCTGAGCCTCAACAGGAGCAGATACTGCGCAGAAGAAGCAAGGTGTGTCAGAAGCTAAATTAACAAGAGTTTGCGTACAGGCTGTGCCGATTGTAAAGATTGCGTCATAGCTTCCGTCGTCCATAGCGTTGATAATTGTTGTAAGAGTTGTTGAATCGCCCTGCGCATCCTTGTAGTCAAACTCGGCGTTTTCATAACCGTTTTTCTTCATTTCCTCAATGATGCCATCCTTCATATCAACGAAAGCGCCGTTAGCACCCGTTTGTACCACAATGCCGAACTTGGATTTTTTTGAAT
>DAVZKM010000147.1:0-4822 GCA_052272245.1 Eubacterium sp. | reverse complement strand
TTCTACCATAGGGGGTCTGTTTTTTTCTATTGTCCATTTTTTACGGACTTGTTCACAGATAGCATAGACTGTTTTGATTAATTGCAATTATATAAAATTCTATCATGCTCAGAAAAATATTTAGTATAAATAGCTAATTTCCTATACCAAATAAATTATACTTCCAGTCTATAGTTGCTTTCGCTTCTAAAATCGCCATGAAAATCATAAAAATTAAAAATACAATTAATATTATTGGCGTAATAGTATCTTTATAATATTTTTTAAAAACACTTGGCTTTTTATAGTAAAGTACAACTTTCAGCAAAAAGATTATAAACTTATTATTAAAAAGATTATGGTTCTTTGCTTTTTTTTGCAATACAATCAATGTTTTATCCAATGACATTGTATTATTAAATGAAACTTTACTATTCAATACTGATAAAAATTTATTGAATAATATAATCTTTTCATTTTTGCCCATTTTGCCCTTTTTATATATTTCAGCAATAATATAGATATAGCAAATATTATTTTTTTTCTCATGCCAAAATTTAAAATTCAGAATATACCCATAACAATTATATTGTTCAATATAATTGTTATGTGAGTCTAAAAACAAACGCTTATACTTTTCAATTTCGTTAATAATACTATTCGCCATAACAAAAGCTCCCTTAGGCATACTTTTTCTTTGCTTCTGTAAAAACAGTTAAAAAATAATTTTTAATAGAAATATTGCGTACCGTTCCAAATGAAACCTAATGGCATATTCTTTATGTTATATTGAAAGTACATTGTGTTTGTTCCATCAGTTTGTGAAAGAATAACGCCGTCTTTTGTATTGTAGTATGTTGTTTTACCATTGACAGTCTTTGATGTTCTGATACCATTCTCATCATAAGTATAGCATACCGTGTCAAAGCAGGTCAAGCTTGAATCATAAAGCTCAGGTGCTTCGCCTTTGTAATCTTTTTTGAGTGTTGTAAGGACAAGATTATTGCCTTTACTGTCATAAGTATAATATGTATAATCATTTCCTGTCTGTTCTCTGATAACTCTTTTATTTGAATCATAGGTATAATAGGTGTTATTTTTTTCATTGCCTGTTATATAAGACAGAACATTACCCTTTGAATCATAAGTATAGGTAGTAGTTTCGTTGCCTTTTTGTGCAGCATTATTGTACGCCGTAGTATTGATATTGCCGGATAAATTATTATTGCTATTCACTTTTCCCTTTTGGGTATTGACATTTTTATTGTTGTTGGATATACTCTTATTAGAGTTAGGAACGGAAGTGCCGACCGGCAATTGGAGCCCATTACGCTCTTCCCACGTCTTAACTCTTTTTTTATTGCTATCAATGTAAAGCACATTAGAACTGTTTATGAAGTTTTGTGCATTATTCTTTCCGTATGCACTTGCTACCTTGATTTTGTCAAGAGCAATTTTATTTTTCTTTTCTATTTTTACAAAATTTTCAAAAGCGTTTGGTTATAATGCTTTCGGGATGTGTAAAAATGGCAATTGTTAAAAATGTTAAAAATAAAATCAAAATACCTAAAAAGAATTTAAAAAATATAATTTTATATTCTAAGCGTGTGCTTTGGGGCATAATTGCATTTCTGCTTTGCTTTTCAAGCGTCGTGGGCGGCTGCTGTCCGTTTGCCGTGTCGCTTATAGCGGTGTCGGGCAAGAAAAATTTTCTTTTCGCCTGTGTCGGTGCGGCGCTCGGTTATATTGTTTTCTGCTCGCCCGAAAATGCAATTAGATATGTCAGTGCAGTTATTATTTGTACTCTCGGCACAGCGGCTTTGATATTTTTCAAGGTCAGACGTGAAACGTATCTTTCAATGTTCATTTCCTGTTTGTCTGTTTTGTCAACAGGGATTGTTATGGATGTTAAGGCAGGCTCAACCCTCGGCGAATATGCAATAACCCTGGGCGAATCAATCCTTGCTTTAGGCAGTACGTTTTTCTTTTACCGTGCGGCAAATTGCAGCTTGAAAAGGCTTAAACTTAAGGCCCTGCCCGTGACGGATTTGACATGCATTTTGGCGGCTTTTTCAATTTTACTTTCATCTATTTCGTTTATTGAAATTAAGGGCGTTTCAATTGCAAGAATTTTGGCTTGCCTTTTGATTTTAACTACCGTTCGCTTCGGCAGTCAGCGCTTTGCGTTAATTGTGTCGCTGTGTCTCGGTTTCGCACTCGGCATAACAAAGGAAAATGCACTTTTTTTGATAGGCGCATATGCGTTTTCATCGCTTCTATGCAGTCTTTTTACTTCGTTTTCAAGTCTTGCGATAGGGCTTAGCTTTACTCTTTCAATGTCATTTTTTGCCGTTGCGGCAAAAATGGGTGCATTTTCACTTTGTACGGTTTTGGAGAGTGCACTTGCTTCTGTAATTCTTTGCATTTTGCCTGAAAAATTAACGCTCAAGCTTTCACAATTGTGGGAAAGCGGTGCGGATATTGCACCTGAAGGAAGTCTGAGGCAGAGCCTTGTTGTCAGGTTGCGTTTTGCTTCAAGCGCACTCGCACAGGTTAGTGAAAGCGTAAGAGATGTTCGTGAAAAAATCAATTCTTTTTCAACGGTTGACCCTAATGAAAGTGAAATTCGAATGGTTGCGGCAGACCAATTCTTTTCTATTTCGGATATGCTCGGCGATTTGGCATTTGAATTTGACGAGGCGGAAAGTTTTGATTTTAAGGCAGCAGGCAGGATTAGAAGAATGCTCGGCGAATACGATATTTTTCCTGAAAATATTTCGGCGATAATTGATAAATATGACAGAATGAGAATAGAGATTTTAGCCCCAAATGACACAAAAGGGCTTGATAATATACGCCTGACTAATGAAATATGCAAAATATGCAAGAGAGAGTTTGAACGTGGCAAAATAAACGTCAGCTCGGCAGGAACATTGCTTTCGTTTATGGAGAAACCTAATTTCAAAATGAGTTTTGGCTTTGCTCAATACTGTGCAGAGGGCAATTTGTGCGGCGATACGATTAAAACTATAAATGATTCAAGAGGTCATATGGTTTTCATTATCAGCGACGGAATGGGAAAAGGAAGCCGTGCGGCTTTGGACGGCGCAATGGGTGCCGGTCTTTTGTCAAAGCTTTTGTCGGCAGGCTTTGGTTTTGACTCTTCTTTAAAAGTCGTAAACAGTGCACTTCTTGTCAAGAGCCACGAGGAAAGCCTTGCTACGCTTGATTGCGTAAGAGTTGATTTGTTCAGCGGCAAGTGCGAATTTTACAAGGCGGGTGCTCCCCGTTCATACATAGTAAAGGACGACAGGCTTACAAAGTGTGAACTGACATCTATGCCGGCGGGGATTTTGAGAGGGGTTGAATTTGCAAAAAGAACAACCGTTCTTAATACCGATGATGAAATAATTATGATGAGTGACGGGGTAACCGACGTCGGAAGCGAATGGCTTGAAAAATTTTTACGTCTTGACACCGCACTTGACCCTAATGAAAAGGCAAAGGCGATACTTAAAATCGCACTTGAAAACAGCGACGAAAAGCATAGGGACGATATGTCGGTCATAGTTGCAAAAATGCTTGAAAGGTGAAAAATAAAAAACGCTTGACTTTTTATAATTATATGTTATTATATAGATAGTAAGTTTATTAATTCCAATGAGAGTGGATCTAAGAGGTCCGCTCTCTTATTATTGTAAGGAGGTTTTTTCTTGGCAGGAAAAGGAAATACTGTATCAAGGGTAACTGAAATTATTACCCCTTACGCGCAAAAACTCGGTCTTGAAATTTGGGATGTTCGATTTGCCAAGGAGGGTACAGATTGGTATCTTCGCATATTTATAGATAAGGACGGCGGTATTTCAATTGACGATTGTGTTGATTTAACCCATGCAATTACAAAGCCGCTCGACGAGGCCGATCCGATTTCTCAAAGCTATACTCTGGAGGTCAGCTCTCCGGGTGTTGAAAGGGAGCTTACCGCAGATGCTCACTTTAAAAAATATATCGGCTCAAATGTTATGGTTAGGCTTATTCGCCCTATTAATAACGTCAGGGATTTTGCCGGAAGGCTTAAGGCTTATTCTGACGGTGAAATTACGCTTGAACTTAATGATGGCGAAGAACTTAAAGTAAATAAAAAAGAGACATCATTCGTTAAGCTTGATGACTTTGATATAAAAGATTTTGAAAAAGAAATGAATTAACCGAAAGGATGATAGGAAAATGAGTAAAGAATTTTTTGACGCAGTAAAAGCTATTGAAGCTGAAAAAGGTATTCCTGCCGAATATCTTTATGAAAAAATTTCAGCAGCAATTATTGTAGCCGCTAAGCACGACTATAACGGAAAGGATATCGTTCATTGCGATATCGACCCGGAAAAACAGAAAATTAAGGTTTATGTAAGAAAAAATGTTGTTGACGAAATTGAGGATGAGGACACAGACCTCACTCTCGAGCAGGCTCAGCTTATCAGAAAGAGCGCTAAAGTCGGCGGTACAGTCGATATTCCGCTTAAAACAAAAAATTTCGGCAGAATTGTTGCTCAAACAGCCAAGCACGTTATCCGTCAGGGTATCCGTGAGGCTGAAAGAGGACAAATGATTGAAGAATTTAAGTCTAAAAATCAGGAGCTTATCACTGCCAAGGTTGACAGAATTGACCCTGACACAGGCAATGTTACTCTTGATATGGGTAAAAACTCCGCTGTTCTTCCTAAAACGGAACAGGTGCCCGGCGAGCATTTCACAGTCGGTGAAAATGTTAAAGTATTTGTTGTTGATGTGAAAGAAATGGGCAAAGGCCCTCGTATTATGATTTCACGTACTCATCCGGGTATGA
>DAVZKM010000146.1:0-4835 GCA_052272245.1 Eubacterium sp. | reverse complement strand
GTAAATTAAAATATTTTAGTAATCGAATTAGTCAGCAATAATTATGTATTGTTGCTGGCTATATATTAACAGTTCGAGTTAGCGTTGGCTAACTCGATATCAGGAAAGGTTTACTATGATAGAAAAATATTTAATTGAGCATTGTGCGCCGACACTTGCATCCTTAAAAACGGCGAATCTTTTTACATATCATTTTGCTGATTGTGAAACACGAAAGTAACAATATAATACGGCGAAGTATTAACTACATCACCAAAATCACCCGATTCATCAATAAAAATGCTTAACTCTTCCATCACAATTCTCCAAAAATGAAAATGGCGGGGAATATACTCCCCGCCTACGGTGGCCCCAGAGCATAATGCTCAAGCCAAAGTTATCTGTAGTTGCAACAGATACACAAGTAGTATCTCCTTGCATTTTTATTATATGCGAAATTCATAATTTTGTCAACTGAAAATATGTGCTTAATTGTTATGAGATTCACTATAATAATCCAACTCACATAATGCACTCATAAGATATTCATCCTTAAAATATCCGTCAGTATAGAAAGCAATCTTTTTAATAATTTTAGTAATAACTATAACAACTATTCCTAATGAAATTATTCCGATTATATATTTGATAACGGCATTACTATTTTTATAAATTAAAGATGATATTAAGGCACCAAATGGAACACCTATAAGTATGTTATATATTTGATTTCCTATCGATTTATACGAATTTTCATATGATTCTAATTTTAACTTGCATTCTTCTTTTAACGGATTCCATTGTTCCTTTGTATATAAACCATTAGAATTCAAGATAGTAATAATATTTTTTACATATTCATCATAACATTTAGATTGCTTGTCTATTTCTTTTTTTCTTTCTGCTGAATTATATAAGCTTTCGCCTTGAACTTCTGAAATTATACTTAATATTATTAATACTATTAAAGGAATAAAATACCAACCTTTATTAGGAAGACATAACGATAATACAACCATTAAAATTAAACATATCATCATTAAAACAAAAATAATCCAAAATTTTAATTTGAATAATTTTCTCATTTCTTTAAATGTTCGGAATTTTCTTAAAGATTTATCTGAACATTCATTGTATATCTCTCTGCGAACATCATAATACTTATATGTCATTTTTATTCTCCTAAATTACACTAAAATATTCAATAACTATATTTTCAAACCGTCACTGTTAAGCAAGAATTCTTTTTACACCCTTAATGTAGGCTGTATACTTGAACTTTAAAGTAATAAATAATAAAATCAAAGCAAATTATTATTTCAAAATAGAACCAAATTTAGGACGGCTTGTTTTATGTTATTGTTTCTTAATAAATTTATTGCTTTTTTACTCATCAATTATCATATCGTTGCTGTCCACAATAGATGACGATAATATTTTAATAAATTCGTCCTGTGTTAAATTTACACTTTCTAATAAACATCTGTAACCGAATCTTCCATAATATGCTAAATAGCATTCAGCATGAAAATCAGTATTTGGATATGAGGCAATATATACGGTTTCATTGTTAATCGTGGATTTTTCCAGTGACATTATAAATTCATCATCAACATCTTTAAAGTCATTAGCATTAGTTGACTGAAAAAAACATATCGTTTTTTATTTGAGTTTGCGTATTTAAAATTATATAGATAATGTTCATTATCAGTTTTTTTATAACTCAAATTACTTGATAAAATATCTTTTGGAAATCCATTGGGAGCAATTCCGTCTGGTATTTTTTGTTCACTTGTTAAAGGAGAATATTCATCACCTTCAAATAGCTTATTTGTTGATATTTCTTTTTCAAGCATGGATATATTAATATAATCGTCAACGCTTTCAACTTGTTTTATTTTTTGATTTTCCACAGGGTCTTCTTTTTGATTTTGTGCTGGAGTCAATGTAGTTGTTTCATTAGATTGGTTAAATCTATTATTGTTCTCTTCATTCTCGGTAGCACTACATCCTGTTAGAAACATCAAAATTATTATGAAAACTAAAAAAAGTTTGTTGTTCATTTTTTACTCCATCTAAATAAGTTGTTTTTTAAATCAATTTTTATATACACTTCGGAAAATTTATGAAAATTCAAATATTTCGTAGTATATAAATCAGTCTTCAATACCTAAAGCCTTACACATTTCATAATTAATACCTTTATATGAATTTAATCCAAATAGTGTACTGTACTTAGGTACATAGTCAATTAGTTCACCGTGAATGTTTCTGTAAAATGGATTTTCATTTTTGAAATCGGTTATAGCAAAAGCTTTAAAACCACAATCAAGTTCCTTTTCTTCGTTTGTAACAGTAATATTTCCAATTGTATAAAAATATCCCCTGGTCCAAGGTGAGTAATTTGTAAGAATGGGAGCAATTAAAATCTTTTCCAATGATTCAGGCATACAAGGTTCTTTTGTTTTGTGATCATATATGTATACTAATGGAAAGTCGTTAATAAGTTCATATACACTATGATTTTTTTCATTAATTACTTTACCATAGTAATATATTCCTTTGATTGGCTGAATTACAAAAACATCCCCTGATTTTGGTTTTTTATTTGATCTCTTAATTGGAATTAAATGAAAATCCATATTAGTAACCTCATTTCAAGTTTATCTTAAATAAAAAATGCAAACCTATTAATTTATCAAAAAATTAAATAAACTTTTTGACTTGAATAAATGCATCGTATAATGCATTTCTATCATCTAAATTTGTTGTTATTTCAAATGTTACACATTGAGGCATGATTCTATATTTACCGACTGAAATTGTTGGACGATTTACATCTATATAAGATTTATTATTGGTAAAATATGACCATTGTGCATTTTTATAGTTTTTTAGAAGCACTTCTGCATAATAGTAGGATAAATCAATCAAAAGTTGGCAGGAAAATTCACTAATAACAGTTTTTGGAATATAATCTGCATTTCTAAACCATGGAGCATAATCTAATTCTTTTTCACAAATTTCGTTAGAGGATAACTTTCTTTTTGTTATTTTTTTCCTTGCCCAATCCCATAAAAAAATTAATGATTCAGGAGAAAAATCTTTTTTTATTTTTATTCCATCATTTTCGATATGATTAAACAATACGGCTATGCGTTCATTTGATTTACCTATATAGGTGTAGAAAAATTCTTCAGCAGTTTTTTTTGAAGCTTGTGAAAAATCAAGAAGTTCAGGATATCTAAAATAAGGCGAAATTAACCAAAAAGAATAATTATTATCATATTTCATCTTAAAAGGATTAGAAGCCAAATCAGAATATCTATCATAAATCATTTTTAATCTTAGAGGATTTTTCTTTTCAACCGAGCGACTAGAACAGTCTAATATTAATTCTACAGGATAAAATGAAACATCCATGAAAAAGCCAGAAACTATTGGTTTTTTTAAATTTTTTTTCCATTTTGGTTTTACAATACAATCTGGATGTAAATTTGAATGATTTTTAAATAACATATTTATGAAATAATAAGATATGTCGATTGCAATTTCAACCATTGTATGAGTCATTTTTTGCTTTTGTATATAATTCCAATAAACCTTTGGAGTGCAACTTTTTTTACATTCTAGTTCTTTTTCCGTTATATTGATAATTTTTAAATTGTCTTCAAACCAACTCCATAATTTAACCAAAGATTCATAAGAATAATCTAATTTGATTTCATATCCTGTTTCATATATGTATTCTTGCAAAACATTAACTCTTGTTTCAGTTTGAGAGAAATACCACTTACTAAATAAAATTGCTTTTTCATCAGCTACGTTTTCAAAGTTATCAATATATATTTCGTTTGGGATAATCAGTGGTTTATAGGATGTTTTTTTGTCTTTTTTTAACATAAATGCCTCCAAATATAGTCTTTGCAAGATATTATATCTTGCAAAGACTATATCATTAATTAATATGTATCAAAGTAATAGCGCATATTGTTATTGTCTAAAAGCTCTAATCAGCTCTTGGTGTGTACCGTTTTCAACAAACTCGGCATTATCAAATACTGCAATCTTATCGCAGAAGAAAGGTATTTTAATAAGCAAATAAAAAATTAGACTTCTTGTTTTGAACTGCCCCGGATTGGATACCTGCTGTTTTTATTTTATCGAAGCCTTATATTCCTCGCCCCAGTTCCACATAGCGTCAAGTATCGGTTTGAGGCTTTGACCTAATTCCGTCAAAGAATATTCCACTCTCGGCGGAACTTCGGCATAGACAGTACGGGTCAATAATCCGCTTTCCTCCATTGCTCTCAGTTGTGCAGTCAAAACCTTTTGCGATACATTGCCGATTGATTTTTTCAGCTCTCCGAAACGCTTTGTACCCGGCAGTAAGTCTCGGAGTATCAAAACTTTCCATTTATCACCGATCAGCATTAAAGTCGTTTCAACAGGGCAAGCCGGCAATTCCCGTGACGGTGTAGCAGCAATCTCATTTATACTTTCCATTGATAAGCTCCTTTCGGTTTCTTATTGATAGTTACCATCTGTTTTTTGCGTATGTATATATATTATACTGCGTTTTTTTGTTTTTTCAAGTCCATCAGAACTTATAACTCCAAAGTTCAAAAATTTTTTTCAAAGCAAAAAAATTGCGAAAAAGCCGGTAAACACACATTTGTTACCTTTCGGTAACTATCCAATAGTATCTTTTAGGTAACTACAGCACAATATTGTGCTTACTTTACAAGCGATACCGTCGCAGATATAATGAAGTCAAGAGCTACGGAGAACGGCCGCTGCAAAGCTCCTATCTATTTAAAATCATTCGGAAAGACCGATAAAATCAGGAGGAATTT
>DAVZKM010000145.1:0-4851 GCA_052272245.1 Eubacterium sp. | reverse complement strand
GGGGACAAGTCACCTTTTCTTGCTCATTTTCAGGAATAAATCAAGCTAAATATCGTCAAAGAGCTGGAATCACGGTGTATTCGTTGGCTCAATCATGGGTTCTGAAACAACTGCTGCCGCTACAGGTCAGGTTGGCGTTGTTCGTCGTGACCCTATGGCTATGCTCCCGTTCTGCGGCTACAATATGGGCGATTATTGGAAGCATTGGATTGAAATTGGTGAAACTCTTGACGAGGATAAGGCTCCTAAGATTTTCAACGTTAACTGGTTCCGTAAGGACGACGAAGGCAACTTCTTGTGGCCGGGCTTCGGCGATAACCTTAGAGTTCTTGATTGGATTATCGACCGTTGCGAGGGCAAGGTTGACGCTCAGGAAACAGCTATCGGTTATCTTCCTTATGCTAAGGATATCAACCTTGACGGTCTTGATATGACTGAGGCTGACCTTGAGAAGATTCTTGATGTTGACAAGGACGCTTGGAAGGAAGAACTCAAGGGTGTTGACGAGCTTTACGCTAAGTTCGGCGATAAGCTTCCTAAGGAACTTGAGGATGTACTTGACGAGGTTAAGTCAAACCTTGACAAATAATTTTCTTTTTTGAAATAATATAAAATAAAAACACGGTACAAAATTTTGTACCGTGTTTTTGCGTTTTTTTTTGTTTTATATTATAAATTGTTTTTCGTTTTTATCCCAATCAAAAATGAAAGTGAGACGATAAACGTAATTACTTCGGCGACGGGGAATGCGAGCCATACTCCTGTCATTTTGAAGAGATACGAGAGCAAAAATACGCTTGCGATAATCACAACAAATCCACGCATAATCGAAATGATAAAAGCCGGGGCAGCCTTGCTCATAGAGCTGAATGCAAGCGACAGGAAAATATTAAGCCCTGCAAAAATGAAGCCCGTAAAGTAAATTCTTAAACCCTTGACCGCATAATCGGTAAGTGCGGCAATGTGCTCGCTGTTGAAAACATTTGCAATCGGGACTGCAAAAGCATTTACTGTTGCTATTATTATTCCTGCAAGGCCAAGGCACGTGATAATGCCGAGCTTGAGTATTTTTGAAACATTATCGTTTTCGCTCTTAGCGTAATATTTGCTGATAAGCGGCTGAGAGCCTTGCGCAACACCGTTGAATACAGACACGGCAACGAGTGAAATGTTAGCGACAACTCCATAAGCCGCAACCCCAATATTGCCGACTAATTTTAATATAATCATATTAAATGCAACGGTGATTACACCTGAGGAAAATTCGCTGACAAATGCTGAAACGCCGAGTTTTGCGCAGTTAAATAATTTGATGAGCGATGGCACGCAAGGAGCAAAGCTTATGTTGTTTCTCTTTGAGAAAAAGTGAATACAGCAGATTGCACAGCCTACGACGGGGCTTAAAGCCGTAGCCAAAGCCGCACCTGCCATACCCATTTTAAGCGGAAACATAAGCACCCAGTCCATAACAATATTGAAAAGGCTGCTTATAACCGTAGCCGCCATTGCGATTGACGGTGCGCCGTCATTTCTGACAAATGCATTGCAAACATAATTCCACATAAAAAGCGGAGCAAAGCACATAAATATTTTTGTATAAGGTGTGCCGACTTTTACAATCTCACTGCTTCCGCCCAAGAGAGCAACAAGTTTATCGGGCATAAAAACACCGATTGCCATAAAAATCAAACCGAAAAGCGTTGTAAAAAACATAGCATTGAAAAAATATCTGTTGTTTTTTTCTCCCTGATTTTTAGCTATTGCAAATCGGATTGCTGAGCCTACACCAATCATTGAGCCTATGGCAAATATTAAATTATATAAAGGTAATACAAGATTTAATGCGGTAATGCCGTCAGCTCCGACTGCCTTTGATATGAAAAAGGTGTCAGCCAAAATGTAGCACGACATTCCAATCATGGCAAATACGTTTTGCGATACGTATTTTGCAAACTCTGTTGACGCACTTTTGCTTTCCATAATACAATTCCCTTAGTTATTAATACATTATGGCGATTTTATCATATATGTATTTAATTGGCAAGTGTTATTTAAAATGTCGTGTTTTTATTTATTTAACATATTGTTTAATAATATTCATATTTATTTCACACGCAGTATATTTATGAACATTATAGTTGTAGTTGCAAAGGGAAAGGTGCTACTTCCCGATGCGTATAAAATATTTTTCATCCTTACCTCCTCTTTTTTATATTGATAAAAAGAATAGAAACACCGAGACGTAAAAGCCTCGGTGTTTTTATTCTTTTGTTTATTATACAATTTAAAATTCGATTTTCGTTTGTTTATAATCCTTATCGTGGGCAGTGAGCACCGCAACGCAGTTTTCATTTTTATACATTTTATTAAGCCAACGAAGAGAAATTTTCATATTTTGAATATTATGTATAGGGCCGGAAAGAATAAGCTCGCTCCACGATTTTTCGCTTATTCCGTTGTCGCCGGCAATTACTGCCATTTTGCCGTTTTGCTTAATCACAACGCAAACAGAGCCTGCCGAATGACCCGGAGTATAAACGATTCTTACGCTTCCGTCGCCGAATAAATCGCAGCTTTTGCCGAAAGGCGCACGGGAGTCGTAATTCATTTCAATCGGTTCAATTTCAACACCCTGCCAAAGCGCTTTATGGTATCTTGGGTTTGGAAGAAGCGATATTTCAAGTTCTTCTTTTGTTGCATAAATATGTTTTGCACCCTTTAAATCCTTAAGTCCGCTTACATGGTCGCAGTCAAGATGAGTTAAAATCACCGCATCAAGCTGCTCGGGAGTAATGCCGAGTGCATCAAGTTGCCTTACAACACTATCGTTAAGAGTAACGGTGGGCTGACTTGAAAAGTAAAGAGCAAGTCCGAGATGATGCCGTGGATTTATGGCGCATTGCTCGCTCCAGCCCGTATCAACAAGAATGTTTTTGCCGTTTATTCTTATTAAAAATGCTTTGACAGGCACGTCGTTTCTGCCTTTTTTGCTTTGAAAAAGACCTGTGTAAGCAAATTTTCCGCTTTTACTGTCCCTGTTGTGAACGGCACTTGACACAAGCATTTTGCCCGTTTGCAGCACGTCGATTTCAGCCATAAATTCGTCCCTCTTTTGCCTATAATATAGTAATAATATAATATCATATTCAGCTTATTCATTCAATAGAATTTATACTGATTTATATATTTGTAAAAAAGTTATTTTGAAAGTGACAATCTTGCTTTGTTTTGATATAATATAGAAAGCAAAAGGAGTTGGTACCGTGAAAAATATGCTTGATTATATAGAGAAATACGGCAATTATTCATTTAAAGAAAAGCCTTTTAACGAAGTAGATAATCTTATATTTTCACAGCTTGCATATACGGATTTTAAAAACATTGCAGATAAGCAGAGTGTATCGCTGTTAAA
Organism: Eubacterium sp.; assembly: GCA_052272245.1. Taxonomy (GTDB): domain Bacteria; phylum Bacillota; class Clostridia; order Oscillospirales; family Acutalibacteraceae; genus Eubacterium_R. Next base: position 1,439 of record DAVZKM010000145.1, on the reverse strand, counting down.
GGGCGCAAAGCTGTTTTTTGCAATGTATACTCAGCAGGAGATTGACGAGCTTATTGCAATCAGTGCAAAAAGTGCCGATTTGCTCAGGCGTTGCAGTATGGCAAAGAGGTTTCAAAACATTATTTTGTGCGACTATATTAATAATGTAAGCGACGATATCGACAAGCAATTTTCAGCAATCCATTTTCTTCTTGATGACGGGTGCGACGTTGTTGCATTTAGAGGAACCGATGTTACGGTTACGGGTGTTAAGGAGTCGGCAATGCTTTCCTATATGTTTCCCGTTCCTGCGCAAATTGAGGCTTTGTATTATTTTCAGGAAACGTGTATGCGCCATTCGGGAGATATAATTCTCTGCGGTCACTCAAAGGGCGGAAATCTTGCTGTTTTCGCTGCGGTTAATTGTTCAAATTCACTCAAAAAAAGGCTTAAGGCAGTTTACGAGGACGATGCGCCCGGCTTTCCGAAATATTTTTTTGACAGATACGATTATTGTCAGATTAAAGATAAAATTCATTTCTTTACCCCGCAAGGCTCAATTATCGGCAGAATGCTTTTTCATGATGCAAAGCCTGCTATTGTTCACAGTGAAAATTCAGGTCTTAAGCAGCATCAGGTCTCTTCTTGGGAGGTTGACGGTGACCGTTTTAAATATGAGGAAAAATATGAACGTACAAGCGATTTTGTAAGCGATTATATAAATGAGCTGATTGATTATATTTCTGACGAGGAGCTTGAACTTTTCTTTGATACACTTGAATATGTTGCCGAGAATATAGGCGTTGAGAATTTTTATGATATTAAGGAGCTTGATATAAAAAAGGTGTTCGGGTTGATTGACTCTATTACCACTCTTGACGACGAGCATAAAACGAAATTTAAGCAAATTTTGAAAAAAGTTATAGCGGACTTTACAAAGGAGTATTTGTCTGAAAAAACTCAAACATATAAGAATATTTTAGAAAACTTTTCATTGAAGAAAAAAGAAAATACAGACGACAGCACGGATAAAAATGAGGTAATAACAGACGGCAGGGAGAGATAACGTAATTTTTTGCTTTATTAGTATTGAAAAATGAAATTAACGTGCTATAATATTTTTTATAATATTATTATAATTATAAAATTTTATAGGCATTGAGTAAAAGTCTTTGCCGCAAATATAGGAGATGTTTAATAATGCAAAAGAAAGATATTGATTGGTCAAGCCTCGGCTTTGGCTATGTTAAGACCGACAAACGTTTTGTTGCTCACTACAAGAACGGCAAGTGGGACGAAGGTCAGCTTGTTGAGGACGATACGATTACACTTAACGAATGTGCCGGTGTACTTCAGTATGCACAAACTTGCTTTGAGGGTCTTAAAGCATATACAACTAAGGACGGCAGAACTGTTTGTTTCCGCCCTGACCTTAATGCAAGCCGTATTGCGGATTCTTG
>DAVZKM010000144.1:0-4876 GCA_052272245.1 Eubacterium sp. | reverse complement strand
TGAGTATTGCTCTTAGTAACCCACTTATCAAAAACCTTTCCCTTAGGAGCAGGGTCGGCGGTAACTGTTACGTTAGAGCCTTCCGTATATGTACCGCTTCCGATACCGTTTTCTACCTTAACGGTAAAGGTATCCTTATTTTTAACCTCACTTACCTTCTTATAGCAAGCGGTAAGAGTAAAGCCGTAGTCATAGTTAAGAAGCGGAGAATCATAATCAGCCCAATCAAGAGTAACGGGAATACCGAGTTCATTAGCCGCAGCAGCCGCACCCTGAGCAAAACCTGCGCCGTAATTAGCAGAATCGTCGCTGTTATACTGACCAAAATAGCCAAGCTTTGTATTGCCGTTTTTAACAGCAATATAGCCTGCGAGATAGCCGCTTTGAAGATTATCAAATGTAACACACATTACATTAGAAATGTAACGGTCAGTCTTATCACTTTCGGAATGAGGAATCCCGTCAACTAAAACAAAATTAAGTTCCGGAAACGAGCTTGCAATTTCATATGCAATAACCTCAAATTTTTCACCCGGCAAAACAATATACTTAGCGCCGTTATCCTGAGCAAGTTTAACATATTTTTCAATGTTATCGCTTGTAAGTTCACCGTTTTCATCAAGAACAGGTTGATAATAGCGGGCACTCATTTTATTATCGTTTGCATAGGAATTAACACCATCCCATGCGCTTTGATTATAGCCCTTATCATTAATGGCACCACCATCGGTAATAAGAACAATATCGTTAGTTATTTGCTTTTGCTTAGTACAGCCCGCCATAGCGAAAACTCCGCTTATAACAAGCACAACGCAAAGAAGCACAGAAATTGCCTTTGAAATTGCCTTTTTCATAGCTTTCCTCCAAAAAAGAAAAAATGTTCCTAAATATAATAACAAATATATCCAAATAATGCAATAGCAATATTGATTTAAAGAGTAAAAAACATTATAATAATTAATATATAATAACAGCAAAGGAATTTTTAATATGGAGAATTTGCAATATAAAGGCAACAAACTTTGCATACTCGACCAAAGACTTTTGCCTAACGAGGAAAAGTGGACAGAGATAAAAACAAAGAACAAGCCTTTGACGCTATCAAGGATTTGGCAGTAAGAGGAGCACCGGCAATCGGGATATTTGCAGGATATTCAATGGCGCTTTTTTCTAAAGACAATGACATATATGCTTTAAAAAAATATCTCGATTCTTCCCGTCCCACCGCTGTTAATTTAAGCTGGGCAACGGCAAGAATTGTCAAGGCTTATGAGAGCGGAAAAAATCTTTTAGATGAAGCGATTGCCATTCATAAAGAGGACATTGAAATGTGCAAAAGGATAAGCGAATACGGCTTATCACTGTTAAATGACGGTGACGGCATACTTACACATTGCAACGCAGGAGAGCTTGCAACAAGCAAATACGGAACGGGATTGGGCCCGTTGATTTTAGGCAAGGAAAAGGGTTATAATTTCAAGGTTTATTCCGACGAAACAAGACCGCTTTTGCAAGGTGCAAGGCTGACGTCTTATGAACTTGAAAAGGCAGGAATTGACGTAACCGTTATATGCGACAATATGGCAGGCTTTGTAATGAAAAAGGGGCTTATTGATGCTGTGCTTGTCGGCTGTGACAGGGTTGCGTCAAACGGCGACGTCGCAAACAAAATAGGTACAAGTTCGGTTGCCGTGCTTGCAAAATATTACGGCATTCCCTTTTATGTTTTAGGGCCTTATTCGACTGTTGACTTTGACTGCAAAACAGGCGACGACATTAAAATAGAAATGCGTGACGGCGACGAGATTAAGAATAAATATTTTAAAAAGCCGACTACGCTTGAAGAAACAAAATGCTTAAATCCTGCATTCGACGTGACTGACAATTCGCTTATCACAGCGATAATTACGGACAAAGGAATTGCAAAAGCGCCTTATGACAAAAGCTTAAAGGAGTTACTTAAATGATTAGATTTTTCGGCGGCAAGGTATTGGCATTAAACGGCAATTTTGATATAACAAATGACGAGGTTTGGGTTGACGGGGGCAAAATAGTTTATGTCGGTCCTAAAAAAGACGGAGCGAAATTTGAAAGAGAAATCAATTTAAACGGTAATCTTTTAATGCCGACCTTTAAGAATGCACACACTCACAGTGCAATGACCTTCGGCAGAAGCTTCAGCGACGATTTGCCGCTTGACAAATGGCTTAATGACAAGATATTTCCTATTGAAGCAAAGCTTGAAAGTGAGGATATCTATAAACTTTCAAAACTCGCATTTCTTGAATATTTAACAAGTGGAACAAGTGCCTGCTTTGATATGTATTATTTCCCTGAAAGTATGGCAAGAGCAAGCGTCGATTTCGGCTTCAGGACGGTTATGTGCGGTGCGGTGAACAATTTCAAAGAGTCTGTTGAAAAGCTTGAGGAATACTACAACACCTACAATAATTACAACGAACTTATCAGCTACAAATTAGGCTTTCACGCTGAATATACAACAAAAAGAGAAATTCTCGAGGGCATAAGCGAGCTTGCGCAAAAATACAAAGCGCCTGTATTTACCCATTCAAGCGAAACAAAAAGCGAGGTTGAGGGCTGCATTGAAAGATACGGCAAAACTCCGACAGAGCTTTTTGAAGAATTAGGCTTATGGAACTACGGCGGAGGCGGCTACCACAGTGTATGGCTCAGCGATAACGATATGCAAATTTACAAAAAGCGTGGGCTTTGGGCAGTCATCAACGCAGGCTCAAATGCAAAGCTTGCCTCAGGTATTGCCGACGTTAAAAAGATGGGCGATTTGGGGCTTAATCTCGCAGTCGGTACAGACGGTCCAAGTTCAAACAATGCGCTTGATATGTTTAGGGAAATGTATCTTATCAGCGTTTTGCAAAAGCTAAAGCACAACAATGCGGCAGCTATGAACGCAAACGAGATACTAAAAGCGGCAACAATCGGCTCGGCAAGATGTATGGGGCTTGATAATTGCGACTGCATTGCACAGGGCAAGCTTGCCGATTTAACGGTTATTGACCTTGAAAGACCGAATATGCAGCCGATAAATAACATCACTAAAAATCTTGTTTATTCAGGCTCAAAAGACGACGTTAAAATGACTGTGATAAACGGCAAAATCCTTTACGAAAACGGCGAATTTATAAATATTGATAAGGAAGAAATATATTTCAATGCGCAAGAAGTAACAAACAGACTAAAAAAATAAATCGCAATCACAGATTGCAAAGAAAAAAAGGCTGTTGTTGTTTTCAAAAAAACAACAACAGCCTAAATTTTTATTTATTTTTCGTCCTTATCGTTTTTCTTCTTTCCGCTTGTGAGCTTATTGAGAAGGTATGTCACGAGAACTACAACACCGATTACAATGAAGATACCGAGCATACCGAAAAGCACAACAGGAAGTGACGTTTTCCAGCTGTCTGCATAAATTGTAACTTTCATCAAAAACGCCATAAGGGTTACTGCTAAATTATACATATATTACCCTCCTATCAAGATACAAGTGTCAGGATAAGACCGCCTGCGATAACAGAAGCAATCTGACCTGAAACATTTACTGAAATTGACTGCATAAGAAGGAAGTTTTGATTATCTTCTTTAAGTCCCATTTGATTTACAACACGGCCGCTCATTGGGAATGCCGAAATACCTGCCGCACCAATCATAGGATTAATTTTCTTGTCATTAGGCAAGAAAATATTGAGGAACTTCGCAAACACAACACCGCCGACAGTATCAAATACGAATGCAACAAGGCCAAGACCGAGAATAAGAAGAGTTGCCGGTTGAACAAACTCTTCATAATGCATCTGACCTGCTACGGTGATACCAAGAAGAATTGTAATTATATTAGCGAATGAATTTTGTGCAGTTTCAGAAAGATTATTAAGAACACCGCATTCTCTGATAAGGTTACCGAACATAAGGAAACCAACAAGAGCTACTGACTTAGGAGCTACAAGACCTGCGATAACAGTAACAACGATTGGAAAGAGAATTTTAGTAGTCTTAGAAACGTCACCCGGGTTATATTTCATTCTGATTAAACGTTCTTTCTTTGTTGTAACAGCCTTAATAACAGGCGGCTGAACAATAGGAACGAGAGCCATATAGGAATATGCGGCAACCATAATCGCACCGATATACTTAGAGCCAAGCTCATTCGCAACGAAAATTGACGTAGGACCGTCGGCAGCACCGATAATAGCGATAGATGCGGCATCGTTTACGTCAAAGAAGAAGCTTGCTACAAAGAAGGTAAAGAAAATACCAAACTGAGCAGCAGCACCAAAGAGCATAAGCCACGGGTTTTTAAGAAGCGGACCGAAGTCAATCATTGCACCGATACCTATAAACAGCAAAAGCGGGAAAAGCTCATTCGCTATACCTGCATCATAAAGCACGCTGATTGGGCCTGCTTCGGAGCCGGGCTGAGTAATTGCACCTGACCAAGGAAGGTTTACCAAAATTGTACCAAAACCCATTGGCAAAAGAAGTGTCGGTTCCATCTGTTTTGCGATTGCAAGATAAATGAGAAGCCCGCCGACTGCCCACATAAGCACCATTTGCCATTTTGTTTCGCCTATATTTGAAAACAAATTAGCAAATTCCTGCAAAACAGATGCTTTTAAAAGTAGTGTTTCCATATTTTTCTCCTTAAATTAAAAATAAAAATAACGACACCTTTATCGCAATCGATAAAAGTCTCGTTATAACTGAAAATGTTCAGCAATGCACAGACCGGGTTTCCCGTCATGACGACCTATGCAACATTTGCAAAAAAGCAAACGCTAACTACTCCCTTTTTCGAGAAGATTATAATATAAAAAAATACAATTGTCAACCAAATATTATT
>DAVZKM010000143.1:0-4878 GCA_052272245.1 Eubacterium sp. | reverse complement strand
CTACAAATATGGCAGGCCGTGGTACCGATATTATGCTCGGCGGTAATGCCGAATACCTTGCAAAGAGCGAAATGAGAAGGATGCAGTATTCAGACGAGCTTATTGCCGAGGCTACGGGCTTTGCAGAAACGGACAATGAGGAAATCATTGAAGCAAGAAAGACCTTCCAAGAGCTTGAGGCTAAATATAAGACTGAAATTCAGGAAGAGGCTGACAAGGTAAGAGCCGTAGGCGGCTTATTCATTTTGGGTACAGAGCGCCACGATTCACGCCGTATTGATAATCAGCTTCGTGGACGTTCGGGACGTCAGGGCGACCCGGGTGAAAGCCAGTTCTTCTTGGCTCTTGAGGATGACCTTATGCGTTTATTCGGCGGTGAAAGAATGCAGGCTATGATGGCTCGCCTTACCGACGATGAGAATATGCCTATCGAGTCAAAGATGATTACAAGAACAGTCGAATCATCGCAGAAAAAGGTTGAGGGCAGAAACTTCGGCATAAGAAAGCAAACGCTTCAATATGACGACGTTATGAACCGTCAAAGACAGCTCATTTATAAGCAGAGAGATCAGGTTCTTGACGGAATTGACCTTACAGATAAAATTCTTCAAATGCTTGATACAAACATTGAGGAAAATGTTAAAAACTACTTTGCAGGCGACCATAAGAGCGATTGGAACGTAGCAGGTATTAAGGAAAAATATAAAGGCTGGCTTACAACCGAGGACGACTTTAACGACGACGTTAATATGCTTTCTGTTCAAGGCACAATCGATATGCTTCAGGAAAGAGGCCATAAGCGTCTTGAGGAAAAGAGAGAGCTTCTCGGCGACGAAATGTTCCAAGACTTTGAAAGAATGGTGCTTCTGCGCAACGTTGACGTTCTTTGGATGGACCACATTGACGCTATGGACGACCTTAAACAAGGTATTCATCTTCGTGCTTACGCACAGCAAGACCCGGTTGTTGCGTTTCGTATGGAATCTTATGATATGTTTGACGAAATGACCGCTACAATTCGTGAAAACACAGTAAGAATGATGCTTACAATTATGCCAAGACGTCAGGAGGACGTTGAAAGAAAGGCAGTTGCTAAGGTAACCGCAACCTCATCGGGCGGCGACGACACAGTTAAGCAAGCTCCTGTAAGAAAGGGCAAAAAAGTCGGTCCTAACGACCCATGTCCTTGCGGAAGTGGCAAAAAGTATAAGAAATGCTGCGGTGCTCCGGGCAAAGAGCATAACAATTAATTTTAAATAGACGAAAGCAGTTGGATTCTTCAATCCAACTGCTTTTATTTATGCCCTTAGGTATTAATAACAAAAAGGACTTGGGAAAGTGAACAAGTCCGTAAAAAACGGACAAAAAACAAAACTGACTTCGCTTGAAAAACGAAATCAGTTTGTTGCTTAAAATATAATTTTCTACCAATTAGGCTGTTTTTGTACTGTCTGCACAATCCGGGGCAGTTCATTTCTGTTTATATATATGTAATTAATATTATAATCTTAATAACTTTTTAGCATTATTATAGAATATATCCTCCTGAGCCTTTTCGTCAAGACCGCAAGAAAGAACCTTTTGAATTTCAACTGTCGGATGGTGGAAAGGAGAATCTATACCAAACATAATTCTGTCTTTACCAACTGTTTCATAAGCCTCTTTAATCTTGCTTCCCATTGGCATACCGCTCATTTCAAGAGTGATATTGTCATATCTCTTAGCCATTTTGATAGCGGCATCAATATAAACGCCATGACCGTGACCCATATGAATCATAGTAACTCTTACGTCAGGGTATTTCTCTGCAAGAAGTGCGATGCTCCAAGGCAGTGAGAAAGGCGGATGGCCGCAATGAATAAATACAGGAACATCATATTCCCTTGCAAAATCCATAACCGGATAAACTATCGGGTCGTCTGCAACAAATGCGTCAAAAAGCGGTTGCATCTTAATACCCATAAAGCCTTCTTCGTTTATATAATGATTAAGCTTCTTTTCAACATTATCTAAAGCGGGGTTTACCCATACGAAAGGAACAATCTTGTCCGGATAAGACTGAAAAGCGTCTACAACCTCATCATTGCCCTGAAAATTAGGTGCTGTTAAAAAGGTTTTTTCAATATCATATTCGTTCATCTGCTCAATCAGCTTCTCTTTGGTAAAAGCAACGCCTGCCCAACCGCCAAATGTGCCAATATGTGAATGTGCGTCAATTTTTTTCATTTTAATTATCTCCTAAATGATTTCAGTAAATTGCCCTGAAAGTAAACTTCTTGACAATTTTGCATTTTTGAAAATTTATCCTACCATTTTCTTGAGCTTTGCAGTTACCTTTGTTTTGTCAAATACAACAATAAATACTGCGGCTACTACAACGCCTACTACTGTTTGAATTGCAAGAGTAGGAAGAGAAGAAAATGCATAAGCCTTGTCAAAAAGGAAAATTTTAACTACCGTATATGTGACAATCTGCCATACGCCGCCAAGAATTGCGCCTACAATATAGCCTACAACCTTATTATTTTTAATAACCTTTTCCATAATAAGAGCACAAATAAGTGCCATAAAGAACTTAATAATGAAGGTTGGAGCAACCCAAGCACTGTAGCCGCCGATAAGGTCAGCAAGAGCTGCGCCGATACCTGCCGCAAGCGGAGCTTTTTTCCAGCCTAAAAACACAACAGCAAGAAAAATCATACTGTCGCCTATGTGGGTGTAACCGTTGACAAACGGAATTTTAAAAGTGTAAGTAAATACAAATACCAATGCTGCCATAACGGCTGTAAATGTTATAGCTCTAACATTGATGCGAGCATTTTTTGTGTTTTCTTTCATTATGCTCACCTCCTTGCTCAAAAGAATACCATTATTCTGTATACTTATCAATAATCAATTTTAAGTATTTTTTAGTATACAGTTTATTCCTATATATAATATATATTAATTACTATTTATACACGAGGATTTGGCAACAGAAATTGTTAGCAAAATATATACAAAATAAGAAAATTTTGAAAAAATCAGAAAAAAGTATTGACAAGTGAGCAAAAAGGTAATACTATTATAACAGAGTTAGCACTCAGGTGTTGAGAGTGCTAACGATATGACAAAGAGGTGGAAAGGATGATAAGTGAAAGACGACACGCAATACTCGGCTTGATTATTGAGCACTATTTGCGTACCGGCGAGCCGATTGGTTCAAAAGCATTATGTCAGCTTCTTCCCTACTCAATATCAAGTGCCACAATAAGAAACGAGATGGCGTACTTAACGCAATTAGGCTTTCTTGAACAAAGGCATACAAGCGGCGGCAGAGTTCCGAGCAAGACCTCATTCAGATATTACGTTGATAATATTATGAAAGAGCGACCGATAAGCGAATACGAGATAAACAAAATCAACGAAGCGCTCTCGGTAAACTCGGGCGATCCGGAAAGGCTTTTGCTTGACGCCTGCAAGCTTTTAGAGGAATATTCACATTGTGCGGCATTTTGTGCAACGCTTGAAGACCTTTATGATTGCGTTCAGGGTGTTGACTTAATACCTGCCGGCAATCAAAAGGCAATGCTTGTTATGCTTACGGTCGGCAGTAAAATCAAATCCTCATTAATCAATATGCCTTGCACGCTTGACGATGATTTTAAGAAAAGATTTTACGAGGTATCGGCTAAATTTTTGGTAGGCGCTCCGCTTACAGATGTTAATTTGGCATTAATTCAAAGTGCAGTCGGCGTTGCAGGGGCAAGAATATTTGATATGCTTCCGGCTCTTACCTCACTTTGCGCATTATGCGATGAAGCATCACACAGTAAATTAAACCTTGAGGGTGAAACGAATTTGCTTTCTCACGATGAGCTTGGCTCCGATTTATACAAGCTGCTCGGCTTGCTTACAGGCAAAAAGCAATTGATGGAGCTTTCAAAACGCTTTGCAAATTCAAATCACACCAAGCTTTTGATGATAGGTGATGAAAACCCATTATATGAAATGAAAAATACATCAACGCTTATTGCCAAATTTAATTATGAGGGCGGTCAAAAGGCTGTTTTAGGCGTTATCGGTTCAATGCGAATTGATTATGAAAGCATTTTGCCGAAAATAAAATATATAATCAACACCGTTGATAAACTTCTTTCAAAGAAAGGGGCATAAAATATGAGTAAAAAGAAAAACAACGAAGAAAAAGAAGTAAAAACCGAAGCCGAAAATCAAGAGGAAAGCAAAATCGAAGCCGAGGATAGCAAGACAGAGGCAAAAGAGGAAGAAAATCCGCTTGAAAAAGAGCTTCAGGATACAAAGGACCAGCTTTTGAGAGTTACAGCGGAATATTCAAACTTCCGCAAGCGCAGCGAAAAAGAAAAAAATGAAAGCTTCGCTTTTGCAACAATCAAAGCAGTTTCGGAAATTCTAACCACGGTTGACAATCTCGAAAGAGCGCTTGCCAACGAGCAGGAGGATTACGAGGGACTTAAAAAAGGTGTTCAGATGACCTATGACGGTCTTATGGCATCACTTAAAAAATTAGGCGTTGAAGCCTACGGCGAGCAGGGTGATGAGTTTGACCCGAATTTTCATCACGCAGTAATGCACATTGATGATGATTCGCTTGATGCAAATATAATCACCGACGTGTTCCAAAAAGGCTATAAATATAATGACAAAGTTGTCAGACCTGCTATGGTCAAAACAGCAAACTAATAATACACACTCAGGAGGAAAAAGATTATGTCAAAGATTATAGGTATTGATTTAGGTACAACAAACAGCTGTGTAAGCGTTATTGAAGGCGGCGAGCCGGTAGTAATTCCTAACGCTGAAGGCGCAAGAACGACCCCGAACCTTTGGCGTTTGCCAACGTAGTGCTCTTGAATCGTC
>DAVZKM010000142.1:0-4891 GCA_052272245.1 Eubacterium sp. | reverse complement strand
CGCTGCTCTTAAGGCTGACAAGTGCCAGATTTTCACCGACGTTGAGGGTGTTTACACAGCAGACCCACGTAAGGTTGAAGGCGCAAAGAAGCTTAAGGAAATCACTTATGACGAAATGCTTGAGCTTGCAACACTCGGCGCACAGGTTCTCAACAACCGTTCGGTTGAAATGGCAAAAAAATACGGCGTAGAGCTTGAAGTTTTATCATCATTAAACCCAATTCCGGGTACAATCGTTAAGGAGGTAACAAAAATGGAAAAAATGCTCATCAGAGGCGTAACAAAGGATAAGGACGTAGCACTCGTATCAATTCTCGGCTTGCAGGATACACCGGGTATCGCTTTCAAAATTTTCTCAAAGCTTTCTACTAAGAATATCAACGTTGACATCATTCTTCAGTCATTCGGCAGAGACGGCACAAAGGATATCGTATTCACGGTAAGCAAGGATAACGGTCCTGTTGCCGTTGAAATTCTTGATAGCTTCCTTGACAACTGCAAGATTGTTTGCAACACAGAGGTTGCTAAGGTTTCAATCGTAGGCGCAGGCATGGAAACTCATCCGGGCACAGCGTCAAAAATGTTTGAAGCTCTTTATGAATCAAACATCAATATTCAAATGATTTCTACATCGGAGATTAAAATTTCTGTTATCATTGACGCAGAAAACGCAGACAGAGCCGTTTCTGCAGTACACAAGGCATTTATACCTAACGATTAATAATATATAATCGGCATTTTAAAGGAGGCGACCGGCAGTCGCCTCCTTTTTTGTCTGTATTATTTACTTTTTCTTAAATAAAAATTAATTCCTTGTTTTTAGTTTTTATATATAGTATAATAACTTAAATGCAGATATTAATATAGAAACGGTGCAAAATGAAAATACTTACTATTGGAGATATTGTTTCAAAACAAGGATGCGAATATTTAAGAAGCACCCTGCCCGCATTAAAGAGGGAACTTGAAGCCGATATTGTTATTGCAAACGGCGAGAACTCGGCGGTCGGAAACGGAATTTTACCTCAAAGTGCAGAATATATACTTAACTGCGGTGTTGACCTTATAACGCTCGGCAACCACAGTTTAAAGCGAAAAGAAATATACGATTATCTTGATTCCTCTGCCCCGATTATAAGGCCTGCAAATTACCATAAAAGTGCACCCGGCCGAGGAATTGAAATTATAGACAAAGGGTACTGCAAAATAGCGGTAATCAATCTTCAGGGCGCAGTTTATCTTGACCCGATTGAAAATCCCTTTTCGGTTATTGACTCATTGATTGACAAGGCGAAAAGCGAGGGTGCAAGCATAATAATTATTGATTTTCACGCTGAGGCAACAGCCGAAAAAAAAGCAATGGGATTTTATGTTGACGGCAGAGTATCGGCATTATTCGGCACTCACACCCATACCCAAACAAACGACAATCAAATTTTACCTAACGGCACGGGATATGTTACGGATATCGGAATGACAGGTCCGTACTACAGCGTTTTGGGCGTTGCCGTTGAGCCTGCCATTCAAAAGCTGAAAACAGGGCTTCCCACACGATTTATAAACGAGGACGGAGTTTGCACTCTTGAGGGTTGCCTTTTTGAAATTGATGAAAAAAGCGGAAAAACCGTTAATACTAAGCTTATCAGGAGGTAGCTATGGCGAAGAAAATATTCGCTTTAATTATGGCGGCGGTTCTTGCGTGTACTGCTTTGGCAGGATGCACGGCGCAAAAAGATACCGATACCGCTAAAGAAAATATTACAACAACTAAAAAAGTTACCGACGATTCCAACTTTAAATTGAGCTATACGCAGGCAGACAGTCTTGACCCGTTTAAGTCAAAAACACAGAACAATCAGGTGCTTTCATCTCTTGTTTTTGAATCGCTGTTTGACATTGACGAAAACTGGGAAAGTGTGCCTAATATTGCGACAAAATATGAATTTACCGATAGCAAAACGCTTAAGGTAAGCTTCAATCCGTCGCTTACGTTTTCCGACGGTTCACCTATTGAAAGCGACGATATAATCTACTCATTCAATGCGGCAAAGAAATCGCCGGCATATAAAAACAGCTTGAAATATGTAGGCTCGGCGTCGGCGGGTGCAGACAATACAATTATTTTTTATCTTAAAAAAGCAAATCCTAATGCGGTTAATCTTTTAACCTTTCCTATCGCAAGCACTAATGATGACGAAAACGGTTATCCCATTGGCAGCGGCAGATATAAATATGTTAAAAAAGACAGCAAAACATATTTAAAAGCAATTGTAACAAAGGATTTTAATCCCTATATCACAACAATCAATCTTGTGAATATTGCAGCCGCCGACTCTATAGACAATGCGGTAAACATCGGCAACATTTCATATGCGTTTCGTGATTTAAGTTCAAACGTTGCAAAGAGAATGACATGCAACAGAAAGCTTATCAATATGAATAATCTTGTTTACATCGGCGTTAATTCACTTTCGGGTATTACGGCAAATGCACAAATAAGAAAAGCAATTTCGCTTGCGTGCGACAGAAACACCTTTGCCGAAAGCGCATACAACGGCTATGGCACGGCTGCAACCTCCCCGTTCAATCCGCAATCAAGTCTTGCTCAAAACGTAAAGATTTTTTCAAGCGAGGCAGACACGGCAACGGCTAAGCAAGCGATTGCGCAAAGCGGAATTGACTCAAAAGAACGGAAGCTTAATATACTTGTTAATAAAAACGACAATCGTACTGCCTGTGCCGCTCTACTTAAAAATCAGCTTGAAGCGGTCGGCTTTACGGTCACGATTGACGAAGTGAGCACAAAGGAATATACAAGAAGGGTTAAAGGCGTTGAATTTAATTTATATATCGGCGAGGTTAAACTTTCTGACGATATGAGCCTTTATCCGTTTTTTGACGATAACTCAGGCGGAGTAAGATATGGAATCAACAACAAGGGTTTAACGTGCGACGACCTTTATTGCGCTTATCTTTCAGGCGAGGCTGACCTTGGCAAATTCATACTTGCATTTAATGAGGAAATGCCTTATATTCCGCTTATATACAAAAAAGGAATGATATGCTATACTAAGGCTATGAGTGGCGATATGCAGGGCTATTGGAGCAACTACTTTTCTAATATCGACACTTGGTATTTTGAATAATATTTACGGAGGTAATACTTATGATAAAGCTTGAAAATCCTAACGGATATATTGAAGTTACGAACAACTATTTTGCAAACCTTGTCGGCAGGGCGGCGCAAAGTTGCTTTGGCGTTACAGGTATGGTTAATTCTAACGCATATCAAAGCTTAAAATCCGTTTTAAAAAACAAATCGGCTAAAGACAATTTGGACCAGGGCGTAACAGTCAGAAGCGTAAACGACGATTTAATTATCGAGCTTCACATTTCGGTTTCCTACGGTGTAAACATCAGCGCAATTGTTGAAAGCATAGTAAACAAAGTTCGCTATACCGTTGAAGAAGCTACCGATTTAAAGGTGTCAAAGGTCAATGTATATATTGACGCACTCAACTAAGCTATAGGAGATTTAATTATTTATGATTACCGGTTTACTATTCAGAGATTCTATTATCTCTGCCGCAAACAACATTTCAAACAGCAGACAGGCAGTTGATGCGCTTAATGTTTTTCCCGTTCCTGACGGCGATACGGGAACTAATATGAGTATGACTATTACTGCCGCAGCCAAGGAAATGGCTGCGCTTGACGATAACTGCACCATTGAAGAGGCTTCGGCAAAATGCGCTTCGGCTCTTTTAAGGGGCGCAAGGGGCAACTCCGGCGTTATCCTTTCGCTTATTTTCAGGGGCTTTGCAAAAGGCTTCAGAGGTTTGAGCTCAGCAGGTGCAAAGGACCTTGCCATTGCATTTAAAGACGGTGTTGACGCTGCATATAAGGCTGTAATGAAACCGACGGAAGGTACAATTTTAACCGTTATCCGCAAAGCAAGCGAAGCTGCGCAGAAAGCGGCTGAAACTCAAGACGACCCGTTTGAGGTAGGTTTTGCCGCACTCACCGCCGCAAAAGAAGCTCTTGCAAAAACTCCGGAGCTTTTGCCTGTTCTGAAAAAAGCAGGTGTTGTTGACGCAGGCGGTCAGGGACTTGTACTCATTTTTGAGGGAATAGAAAGTGTTTTGAGAAACGGTGTTATCGTTCAGCCGCTTGACGGTTCGGGTGTAACCCCTGTTTCAATGCCGTCAAAAGCAACCGTTGCCGCCGCAAGCGATGATATTGAATTTGGCTACTGCTCTGAATTTCTTATTGAAAAAAGCAGCGATGCAAAGGAAAAGGACCCGCTTAAGCTTAGGGCATATCTTGAATCAATAGGCGACTGCGTTGTAGTTGTTGACGACAGCAGTATTATCAAAGTTCACGTTCATTCAAACTGCCCGGGTAATGTTATTCAGGCAGGTCTTAAATACGGTCAGCTTATTAATATTAAAATCGATAATATGAGATATCAGCATGCCAATGCAGACGTTGGTGTTAAAGACGGCGAAAAAGTTATTGAACCTGAAATTACAGAGCCGGAAAACGAATACGGCTTCGTTGCTGTTTGCGCCGGCGAAGGGCTTGAAGAACTTTTCGGTGATATCGGCGCAGATACAATCGTCAGCGGCGGCCAGACCATGAATCCGTCTACAGACGATATTTTAAACGCAATTATGAAAACTCCGGCAAAGGTTGTTTTCGTTCTTCCTAACAACAAAAATATCATTATGGCAGCAGAGCAGGCGGCTCCTCTTGCAAAGGACAGAGATGTAAGAGTTTTACCTACAAAGACTATTCCGCAGGGCATTTCCGCTATGCTTATGTTTGACGAAACCGCAAGCGCAGACGAAAATCAAATGAGTATGCTCTCTGCCGCAGAAAATGTTGAAAC
>DAVZKM010000141.1:0-4906 GCA_052272245.1 Eubacterium sp. | reverse complement strand
AATGCTCGCAAGTGAGATATTCCGTGCGGAGAATAGCAGCATAGATGCGGCGCACTCAGCCTCTTTAATAGCGGAAATAGTTTTAAAATATTTCATCAAAGCCTTAGCCTTAGCGTCGCCTATTCCGTTAATTTTTGTAAGTGAGGTTGAAAGCGTGCTCTTTTTATGCTTATTATGGTGGTAAGATATCGCAAAGCGGTGCACCTCCTCTTGAATGTTTGACACAAGAGTAAACACCTGACGGTGAGAATTAATTTCTATTTCTCCGTTGCCGACAGCGATTGCACGAGTTCTGTGCTTACTGTCCTTAACCATACCGAAAACGGGAACATTAAGTCCCATTGACGCAACGACGGGCAAAACCGCCCTAACCTGCGGCTCACCGCCGTCAAGCAAAATCAAATCCGGCAAAATCTTAAAGGTACTGCCCTCTTCGTCATTATAATAATGATTAAAACGGCGTGTCAAAACCTCCTGCATAGAACCGACGTCGTTTTGACCGTCAAACCCCTTAATCGCAAAACGTTTATATGCACTTTTCATCGGTCTGCCGTTATGGAATACAACCATACCTGCAACATTATCTGCACCGAAAGTATGCGAAATATCGTAAGACTCAATATATTCAGGCATTTTATCCAATCCCAAAATATTTTTAAGCTCTTCTAAGGTTGCGATTTCCCTTCCGAGTCTGCCCTGCTGCTGAGCCAAATGCTCATTAGCATTCGAAATACACATATTGACTATTGACAGATGCTCGCCCTTTTGAGGGTGGATAAACTCAACTTTTTTCTGCTTCTTTTTTTCAAGAAATTCCTTTAAAAGTTCCTCGTCCTCTATCTCGCCATCAACAGCAATACGGGATGCAACCCTGTCACGCATTGAATAGTAGCGCTCAATCAGTTCAAACCTTGCCTGCGGCAAATCGTCAACAGAATCAATAAGCCAAAATTCCGTATCGGTAAGCTTGCCGTGTTCAAATCTTATAACCTCAAAACAAGCCTTTTTCTTTCCGTTTACAAGAGCGAACACATCTTCCTCCGGCACATTGATAGACACAACCTTTTGCTTTTCCTCAAGATTTTTAATAGCCTTAATTCTGTCTCTAAGCTTAGCCGCTTCCTCGAATTGAAGATTTTCGGAACATTCAAGCATTTGCTCCTCCATTTTCTTGACAGCCTTTACACTGCCGCCTTTAATAAAAGCGATTGCGTCATTAATATTATCGGCATATTCGTCAAGCGATATTCTGCCTGCGCAAGGAGCACAGCACAAACCCATAAAGCCGTTTAAGCAAGGTCTGCTTTTTTTATAATCCTTCGGAAATTTTTTATTACAACGTGGAAGTTTAAATATTCTAAGCGTTTCGTCAACCGCCTGCTTAACAGAAAAATTTGAGGTATAAGGTCCTATATACATTGCACCGTCGTCTGCAATTTGCTTACATTCGCTGATTTTAGGAAATTGCTCTTTAGTAATTTTAATATAGTTATACCCCTTATCGTCTTTAAGCAGAATATTATATTTTGGCTGGTGCTGTTTAATCAGCGAGCACTCCAAAACAAGCGCTTCAAATTCGCTGTCACAAAGAATATAATCAAAATCGTCTGCGTTTTCAACCATCTTGATTACCTTAAGCGAATGATTGGTATGACTGCCGAAATATTGGGAAACACGGTTTTTAAGCTTTTTTGCCTTGCCGATATATATGATTTTTTTATCTTTATTTTTCATTATATATACGCCCGGCTGAAGTGGCAAAGCCATTGCCTTTTTGCGAAGCTCTTTTTCAGTCATTTAATCACCTGCCCAAGTTTTTTACAAGTATAACACAGATAAGTAAAAAAATAAAGCGTAAAAAATGAGGCGACCAAAGGTCGCCTCTACAATGTTAAAAATAACTATGCGTTTGAATAATATCAGTGCTTTATTGCCGGTATATTATTCGGTAAAGCCTGACTTTACAAGAGATACAAGGCCTTCAACTGCTGCTTCTTCGTCTGAACCGTCGGCAATGATGCGAATATCTGTTCCGCCCATAATGCCGAGTGAAAGAACGCCCAAAAGGCTCTTTGCATTTACTCTTCTTTCTTCTTTTTCAACCCAAATTGATGACTTAAACTCGTTTGCCTTCTGAATAAAGAAAGTTGCAGGACGAGCGTGAAGACCAACCTGATTTTCTACCTTAACATCTTTAACGAACATAACTAAAACCTCTCATTAATTAAAAAAGTACAATATATTGTGGTTAATATAAGTGTTTTCATTTCTTTATTACATATTATACCACCAAATTGAAATCGGTCAACAATTAAACTTCAACTTCGTTTGACTTGTTAATTTCAAATAAAAATCATCCGCCGTATTTGTGCACATTTCACATAATTTTTTATTCTTTTTCAAGTTTCGACAAAAACGCTTCGTCTTTTTTATCAAGTACGGCACGCTCAAGCATATCAGGGCGACGTCTATATGTACGTTCAAGCGATTTTTGGCGACGCCACTCATCAACCTTTGCGTGATGGCCTGAAAGAAGTATTTCAGGCACATCTCTACCGTTCCAGCTTGACGGATGAGTATATTGAGGATATTCAAGAAGAGAATTAAAATGACTTTCTTCTTCAAAACACTCATCATCGCTCAAAACACCGGGAAGCATTCTTGAAACAGAATCGGCAAGAATGAGGGCAGGAAGTTCACCGCCGGTCAAAACATAATCGCCAACTGAAATTTCTTCAGGTTCAAGTTCTTCAATAACTCTCTCATCAATTCCCTCATAATGACCGCAGAGAAGCACAAGGTTATCAAGTTTTGAAAGTTCCTTAACTCTTTGCTGAGTAAGTGTTTTACCCTGCGGAGTAAGATAAATCAAATGCGGCTCAGCGCCCATATCCTCGCAAATTGCCTTATAGCAATCATATATCGGCTGAGGAGCCATAATCATACCCATTCCGCCACCGTAGGGCTTATCATCAACACGCCTGTGCTTATCAAGGGTATAATTTCTAATATCAACACAATTTATTTCAACCTTGCCTGCTTGACGTGCTCTGCCGATTATTGATTCACTCAACACGGCATTGCACATATCGGGGAAAAGCGTCATTATATCAATTCTCATCAAAAAGCCCTTTCATCGCCTTAATTTTAACAACCTGATATTCAGTATTAATTTCCTTAACAATATCAGGTGTGACAGGAATTAAAATATGCTTACCGTTTGACAAGGTATCATAAATGTCGCATGAACCGTAATTAAGCACGTCAACGACCCTGCCGTATTCCTCATCGCTGTCAATATCAACAACACGGCAGCCGATAAGGTCAGCAATATAGTTTGCTTTTTCGTCAATAGAAGCGTCATCACGATTGCAATAAAGTATTTTGCCCTTAATTTCCTCAGCCTGTTCTATCGTATCTATCCCCTTTAATTTTATGATAGCAAGATTTTTTTGAGGTCTGGCTAACAAAACGTCAACGCTCTTTTCTCCCTTATCATCAAAATATAAGGTTTTAAATTGCTTTAAATAATTTATATCGTCACACCAAAGTTGCATTTTAAGTTCGCCATTAATGCCGTGGGTATTATTAAGTTTACCCACTTCTAAAAATTGTTTCATTTAATCACCAACAATTATTATACAATATGATATGTATAAATTTCAAGAAAAATAAAAGACAGATTGAAATTTATCAATCCGTCTTTTATTTGAAAACGTAATCCACAAAAAGCTCTTTCATTTCTCAAGTGCAAATATATTTTACAACAAACACAGAACATATTTCAAGATGTTACCACACTGTAGAGCGATTTTTCGTTTTTAAGTTCACAGTATGAGAAAAAAATTTTATCAAAAAAAGAAGCATCATTTTTGATGCTTCTTTTTTGGCGCAGAAGGAGAGACTCGAACTCTCGCGCCGGTTACCCGACCTACGCCCTTAGCAGGGGCGCCTCGTCACCAACTTGAGTACTTCTGCAAGCTGACGGGTTAAACCTGTCAAGATTAAGTTATGCACATCTCGTGCGTGTTATACTTTACCATAAGCAAAGGCAAATGTCAAGCAAATATTTCAATTTATAATTAATATACTTATAACATATAATAAATCGGGTGATAAAATGAGCAAAAAATTATTAAAATATAATGTTATCGGCTTCATTTTTGTAAGCATTATCGGCACGCTTGCGCATTTTGTATATGAATTGACAAACAAAAGCGTTATTGCGGCATTATTCTGCCCGATTAACGAAAGCCCTTGGGAGCATTTAAAATTAATTTTCTTTCCATATTTAATATGGACTGTTATACAAGCTGTTATTATGAAGGGTACAAAAAATCTTTTGCCTGCCAAATTTATCGGTGTATTTGTCGGAATGGCAGCCACGCTTTCATTTTTCTACACCTACACGGGAATAGTGGGCAAAAATATCGATTGGCTCAATATTCTTTCATTTTTCATAGGTGTTATAGTTGCGTTTTTGATTGATTATCTTTTAATCAAAAGTGAAAAAATGCAGGGCAAAGGAGTAAACACAACAGCCATAGTTTTGTTTATAATTATGAGTGCTATATTTATGCTTTTCACCTTTGCTCCGCCGCTAATCCCGCTTTTTAAAGACCCGATTACCTCAAGCTATGGGATATAAGGCTTATTCGCTGCTCTTGTAAACGATTTTTTGTTTAAGCAAGTTAACTTTTATTGGTTTTATAAAACGAGCCCTAAAATCGCACATTTCAATAAACACACCATGTCTAAAATCAAATACGGCAGTGCTGCATATTAATTTTCTAAGAATTATTTGAAATAAAGCATTGACAAAGCATAATATAATTGATATTATAATGTTACGTAGTCCGATGCCAAAAACTACGTATCTCATTAGAAACGCCCTCGGTTGGAAGAC
>DAVZKM010000140.1:0-4920 GCA_052272245.1 Eubacterium sp. | reverse complement strand
CTTGAAAGCTTGGTGATAACCTTTTTAGGCCCGTAAACGCTGTCGCCTGCAAGCGGATGACCGATATAAGCCATATGAACTCTTATTTGATGGGTTCTTCCTGTTTCGAGTATGCACTTTATATGAGTAAAATTACCGAAACGCTTCAAAACCTCATAATGAGTGATTGCATTTCTTGAATTTTTGTAAACTACAGCCATACGCTTTCGGTCCTTAGGGCTTCTGCCGATAGGCTCGTTTATCGTTGACTTATCCTCTTTTATATTCCCGTAAACAACTGCCTGATACGCACGATAAAAGGAATGTTCTTTAATCTGTTTTGCAAGATGCAAATGGGAAAAATCATTTTTTGCTACTATTAAAAGCCCCGAAGTATCCTTATCAATTCTATGAACTATTCCGGGGCGTATCACACCGTTAATACCGCTTAGGCTGTTGCCGCAATGATATAAAAGTGCATTAACAAGCGTGCCCTCATAATTACCGGGAGCAGGGTGAACAACCATTCCCTTAGGCTTATTAACAACTAAAAGGTCGCCGTCCTCATACACTATATCAAGCGGTATATTTTCAGCCTTTGTTTCAAGCACACGAGGCTTTGGCACATTCACGCTGATTTCATCGCCGGACTTGCATTTATAGCTTTTCTGAGCGACTTTATCAAACACGAACACATTGCCGTTTTCGATAAGCTTTGATATCATACTTCTTGTTAAAAAATCGATATTTTCAGCCAAAAACTTATCTATCCTGACGCCTGAAAATTCATTTGAAACAGATAAATCAATTTTTCGGCTCATCCTTGTTCTCCTTTTTAAATATATCAAAAACAAGGTAAGCCATAAGACTTATTGTTCCCAAGGTTACAGCGCAATCCGCTATATTAAACACTGCAAAATTAACAAAGGTCGGATTAATAAAATCAATTACATAGCCAAGATAAATCCTGTCTATCAAATTGCCTATTGCACCCGACACAATAACTCCGAGTGACCAAAAAAGCCAAAGGTTGTTTTGCCCCTTGCCTCTATACATATATAAAATGCAAAACAGGAGGACGACAGCGGTCAGTGCTACAAAAAGCCAACGTCCCCCGTCAAGCATAGAAAAGGCAACGCCCGTATTTTGAGCATAAACAAACTCGACTACACCTTTAATAAACGGCTTTGCGCCTTTACCGTAAAGATAGGCTTTTGCAAAATATTTAGTTATTTGGTCAATGGCAACAATTATCACAATCATAACCGCACACCATATTTTTTTATTTTTTAACTTCACAAAACCTCTCCGTTTTATAGCAAATCAGGCACACATCTTTTTTGGTGTGTGCCTATTAAAAATATTTATAATGAAAGTTCTTTCATTACTTGCGAACAATGAGCGCAAAGGGTTGGATGGCTTGCATCCTGACCTACTGTATAGGAGAACTTCCAGCAACGCTCGCACTTTTCGCCGTCAGCCTTAGAAACTGTTACGCTTAAGCCCTCAACATCGCCTTTAACCTCGCCTTCGCCTTGTTCAACGCTTACGCCGGAGGTAATAAAGATTTCAGGAAGCTGAGTTTCAACACTCTTCAAGAAGTCATAAAGTTCACCTTGAGCATAAAGAGAAACCTTTGCCTCAAGCGGCTTGCCGATAATCTTTTCGTTTCTTGCAAGTTCAAGAGCTTTTTGAACGTCAAATCTTACTGCATGAATTCTTTCCCACTTAGCAATGAAATCGCTGTCTGCCTCTATAAAATCAGGCTGAGGAATTTCATTAAAGAGCGGTGATTCACTGTTTCTGCTCTTATCGTGAGGCATCGACTGCCAAATTTCATCAGCAGTAAATGCAAGAATCGGAGTAAGAACAAGAGTAAGAGCATCAAGCACCTTATAAAGAACTGTTTGAGCGGCACGTCTTGTCTTGCTCTGTGGAGCAGATGTATAAAGTCTGTCCTTAAGAACGTCAAAGTAAAAGTTACTCATTTCAACTACACAGAAATTATGGAGTGAATGAGCAGCAGTATGATAATCATAAACCTCAAATGCATCTCTTGCAATTTTAATAACCTCGTCAAGCTTCATAAGAGCATACTTATCAAGCTCCTCAAGCTCGTCATTTGAAACCATATCCTTATCAGGGTCAAAATCATAGAGGTTTGAAAGGCAATATCTTGCCGTATTACGAAGCTTACGATAGTTATCTGAAATTTGCTTCAAAATCTCAGGGCTGATACGGATATCTGCATGATAATCGGCACTTGCAACCCAAAGACGAAGAATATCAGCGCCGTATTTGCTGATGATTTCCTGAGGTGCAATACCGTTACCGAGTGACTTGGACATTTTTTTGCCTTCGCCGTCAACAGTCCAGCCATGAGTAATAATTTGCTTATACGGAGCGCCATTGCCGCCTGCAACAGAAGTAAGAAGTGATGATTGGAACCAACCTCTGTATTGGTCGGCACCCTCAAGATATACGTCGGCAGGAACCTTGAGGTATTTCCTCCTTGCGCAAACTGCAGCGTGAGAAGAACCGGAATCGAACCAAACGTCCATAATATCCTTTTCTTTATCAAATCCCTTAACACTGCCGCAATGAGGACATTTGAAACCTTCGGGAAGGAAATATTCGGTATCGTGAGCAAACCAAGCGTCACTGCCTTCTTCGCCGAAAATCTTTGAAACCTTCATCATAATATCATTGTCAATGATTTCCTTGCCGCAATCCTGACAATATACAACAGGGATTGGAACGCCCCATTTTCTCTGACGTGAAATACACCAGTCAGCACGTTCCTTAACCATTGACTGCAAGCGGTCCTTACCCCATTCAGGGAACCATTTAACGTCCTCAGCCGCCTTAACAGCATCTTCCTTAAAATCGTCAACAGAGCAGAACCACTGGCTTGTAGCTCTGAAAATAACAGGCTTATGGCATCTCCAGCAATGCGGATATTGGTGTTCGATTTTCTTAAGTGCGAAAAGAGCACCGATTTTTTCAAGATGAAGCGCAATAGGCTTATTAGCCTCTTCGGTTGTTAAGCCTGCAAACATACCTGCTTCCTCAGTGAGCCTACCCTTAGCGTCAACAGGAACAATAATAGGAATTTCAGGATAATTTTTACATACTACAAAGTCCTCAATACCGTGACCCGGTGCAGTGTGAACGCAACCCGTACCGCTTTCAAGAGTAACGTGGTCGCCGACAATAACAAGAGATGTGCGGTCAATAAACGGATGCTGAGTTTTCATATATTCAAGTTCCGAGCCTTTAATTACGCCGAGAGTTTCATAATCGCTTACGCCCTTTGCCTCCATAGCGGATGCGGCAAGGTCGGTAGCCATTACATAATATTCGTCACCGGACTTGATAAGCGAATATTCAAAATCAGGGCCTACGCAAATTGCAACGTTAGCAGGAAGAGTCCATGTTGTTGTTGTCCAAATTACAAAATATGTTTTGCTCAAATCAGCGCCCATAGCAGTAAGCTTGCCAAGGTCATCAGTTACATTAAACTTAACATAGATTGAATGACAAGGGTCCTCGGCATATTCAATTTCAGCCTCTGCAAGAGCGGTATTACAATCAGGGCACCAATAAACCGGCTTTAATCCCTTATAAATATAGCCCTTGTTTGCCATTGTTGCAAACACCTTGATTTGTTCTTCTTCAAATTCCTTTTTAAGGGTAATATAAGGATTATCCCATTCACCGATAACACCAAGACGCTTAAAAGATTCTCTTTGAATATCAACAAAACCAAGTGCGGTATCGCGGCAAATCTTACGAAGTTCAAGGTCTGAAATATTAGTTTCGGCACTGATACCTGCTTTCTTTCTTGCGGCAAGCTCAGTCGGAAGACCGTGAGTATCCCAACCCGGAACATAAGGTGACTTAAAGCCTGTCATATTCTTATATCTGACAATAAAGTCCTTAAGTGTTTTGTTAAGAGCATGGCCGATATGGATATCACCGTTAGCATACGGAGGACCGTCGTGCAAAACGAAAAGCGGCTTACCGTCATTATGGTCCATAAGCTTCTTGTATTGGTCATTTGCTTCCCAGCGTGCCAAAAATTCAGGCTCTCTTTTAGGCAAGCCTGCACGCATAGGAAAATCGGTTTTAGGTAAATTTAATGTTTGATTATAATCCATTATTTTAACTCCTTGATAGGTTTATTTTTTCTTTTTAAAAAATCCTTTGAATTTTTTATTATCCTCTTCATCCTCATCGTCATCATCTTCGGGAACAAGAGAAATTGTTTCGTCTGTATTGTGAGGGTCCTCACGATTTACGTGAAAGTAATTTTCAAAAGGCTGCGGCTTTTCCTCAATCTCAGGCTCGTCATTTATTTCGGGAATAGCGCTTGCTTCTTCAATCGGAGTGATTTCGTCGCTTGAAAATGCGTCAACAGCAGCCTTAGCCTCTTTCTCAGAGAAAACCTCCGGCTCTTCGAACTGTTCATCCTCAATCTCATCAAGAGTACCGATTGATTTTTTATCTCCGCTTTCTATTTCCTCAATAATTTCGTCAACAGCATCATTCTCGCTGTCTTTCGCAGTTTTTTCAGCGCTTTCATTTTCTTCTACGGCTTCAGGTTCATTTTTATCGTCGTCTTGAGCTGATTCTTGAATGTTTTCAACAGGAACTTGAGCAGTTTCTTCAGCCTCATCTGTTTCTTTTTCGATTTCTTCATCTGCTGCCTTTTCCTCCTCAATCTCAACCGTCTTGGCCTCTTCAATCACCTTGTCGACATTGTCAGCCTTTGAAAGCTCGTCAATGGAAGAATATATGTTGTTTAATTCATTTTCAATATTTTTCTCGTCTGCCTGAGCTTTGGCAACATCCACATTTTCATTCATATTTTTAACAGCCTCAAGCTGCTTTTCATAAAGAGAAATGAGACTTTCCTTAAATGACTTAGACTGAGCATTA
>DAVZKM010000139.1:0-4927 GCA_052272245.1 Eubacterium sp. | reverse complement strand
CTATTCCGGTTGATGTTGTGGAATGGCGTGTTGACTGGGGTGCTGTACGTGGGCACTGCTCCCCGAGCAAAAGGCGAAAAGCGCCAAAAAGAGCTTGGACTCGATGTCCAAGCTCTTTTTAATAATCCCTCCGAGTGCAACAAGTTGCACCCTTTACAAGGAAGGCAAAAATGTTTATTTAATTTCGGGGTCCCTAAAAAGCGTGAGCTTTTTGGGGAGAGGAGAAAGGAATGGAGTGTTTATTATAAATTTTGTGAAATTTATTCAAACACGGAATTTCTTTCGACGAGGCGCGGTTTAGCCACTTTATCGACAGTTTGAAATATCCACCCGCTATGCGGGTGGATATTTCTTCTATACATATAAGTTTATATAGTCCAATTTTGTGAGGCGGTTTGAAGTTCAACCATATGCCTGAACAGTCCGTTTTTATTCATAAGTTCGTTTGGATTGCCGGCTTCTGTAACAGTACCGTTTGAAAGTACGATAATTTTATCGGCATTTTCAACCGTTCTCATTCTGTGTGCTATGACAAGAACGGTTTTGTTTTTGATAAGCCGTGACAGTGCCGTTTGGATAAGTGTTTCGTTTTCTACATCAAGAGAAGCGGTAGCTTCGTCAAGCAAAATAATCGGAGCGTTTTTGAGAAACGCACGGGCAATAGATATCCTTTGGCGTTCTCCTCCCGAAAGATTGCAGCCGTTCTCACCGATTTCGGTATGGTAACCGTTGGGCATCTTATTTGCAAATTCATCGCAGTTGGCAAGTCTTGCAGCGGCGAGCACTTCTTCATCGGTTGCGCCCTTTTTTCCAAGGCGGATATTTTCCATAATCGAAGTGTTAAAAAGTGTAACATCCTGAAAAACAATTGAATAAAGACTCAACAGGGTTTCGGGTTCAATTTGTGAAATATCTATACCGCCAACAGTAATTTTTCCGCTTGAAGCGTCCCAAAATCTTGCGGCAAGCCTTGAAACCGTGGTTTTGCCGCCGCCTGACGGACCAACCAAAGCGGTGATTTCTCCCTGCCTTGCGGCAAAACTTACATTATTGAGCACCTTGGTATCGTCATTGTACGCAAAACTTACATTGTTGAATACAACATCGTATCCGTTGTTGTTGATTTTTGTATCGCCCGATTGAACATCATGGTCCAAAATTTCATTCATTCTGGCAACATTTGTCTTGGTGCTGATGATTGCGGCAAGATTTATCAGTGCGGCTTGCATAGGGTCATAAAGACGGGAAACAAGAAGCAAAAATACAAAGAATGTAAGTACATCAAGCTCACCTTTTACGAGTAACATCGAGCCGACGAGTGCGGTTGTTGCAATACCGAGCTTGAGCACCATCTGAGCACTTGACACAAAAATCGCTGTACCGAATTCACTTTTAAGTGCTCTGCTTTCTACCTTGTCAATCTTTTTGTCAAGTGTTGCAAGGTATCTATCCTCGGCGTTGTTTGATTTTAAGTCTGCAACGGTGTCTATGCATTCTTGAATACCGTTTGCACAGTCTATTTTTGCCTTCATTGATTTTTGACCGAGCTTTTCCTGAACCTTAGCCGATGAACCGACTATGATAAACGCAACCGGAAGCACCCAAAGAGAAGCAAGTGCCATTTGAAAATTGAAAAAGAAAAGGCTGATTGCGATGATAACCGTTGAAATAAGCGAACCTGCAAACGGTGGAATGAAGTGCGAAAACGCTGTTTCAAGATAAGTACAGTCCGCCATAATTGTACTTGTCAAATCTGCCAAATCCTTTTTTGCGAAAAAAGAAAGCGGGATTTTACGCAACTTTTCAGCAAGAGTGAGTCTTCTTGTTCCTGTTTCAACATAAGTTGCAAGAAATGTTGAATTATATTGCCAAAGCGTTATACAAAAAATGACAAACAAACATATAATCGCTCCGCCGACAAAGAAAGTCGTATTGTTTCTTACACTTCCGTTCAATAATGCCTTAACAAATAAATATAACAAGGTTACAGGAAACATAAATGAAATATTTTGCAAGGTGCAAGCAACAACACCCTTTATTAAATCTTTTGCACCCTGTCTTGAAAGTGCGTATTTGTGCATCAATTTTTTAATCATTTCAATTCCTCCTTTCCTACCTTCCATTTTACGGAGGTGAGATAATTTTTAAGCATTGAGGCAAACACGCCGTTTTGATTGCAAAGTTCTTCTGTTTTACCCTGTTCTATGAGTTTGCCGTTTTGCAAAACAAAAATGCAATCCGCATTTTTAACGGTAGAAAGTCGATGAGCAATCATAATAACGGTTTTGTTTTTTGAAAGTTCATTAAGAGCTTTTTGAATTTTAACTTCATTGTCGGGGTCGGCAAAAGCTGTTGCCTCGTCAAGAATAACAATCGGTGCATTTTTAAGAATTGCTCTTGCAATGGCTACTCTTTGTGTCTCTCCTCCGGAAAGATATACACCGTTTGAACCGATAACGGTATCAACTCCGCTGTCAAACTTCTCGATAATATCCATACATTGAGCCTTTTCGAGTGCCGACATAACCTCATCCAAATTCGCATCCGGCTTTGCAAGGCGAATATTGTCAAATATACTGCCTGTGATTAGCTTGCTGTCCTGGAACACATACGACACTGTGTTTGTCAAATCCTCTTTTTGGATGTTTTTAACATTAACTCCGCCTACCAGAACTTCACCGCTGTCTGCGTCAAAAAATCTTGTAATAAGGTTTGCAAGCGTTGTTTTGCCGCCTCCGGACGGGCCTACAAAGGCAACGGTTTGACCCGATTTAATATCAAGCGTAACATTATCAATCGCTTTAACCTTTCCGTCATAGCTGTAACTTACATTTTTAAGCTGAACAGACGAATCTTTCGGCTTTTGACATTTCGTTGATTTCAAAGGTTCGATATTCATTACGCTGTCGATGCGTTTAAACGAATCTTCAACAAGCATTTTATTTTCACTTTGAAACATTACTTTTGTCATTGTTACTGTTAAAATCGGTGTGATGATTACATAAAACAAAATGTTCAAAATCAAATCGTTTGTTACTCCGCCTTTTGTAAAAATCAATCCGCCAAAAATGATAAACGCAAAAATTCCGTTAATCAAAGTTGTAAAGCAAGCCATAGGAAAACGAAGATTTTTTGTGTAATCTATAGCCCAATCGCTGTATGAATCAATGGCTTTTTTGAATTTTTTGAAGCTGAAAACACTTTGGCCGAATGCCTTTACTACAGGAATACCTCTGACATATTCAACAGCTTCGTTTGACATATCATCAAGCGCATTTTGATATTCTGCCATTTTCTGCTGAAGCGTTTTGCCTGTCATAAATGCCATCATAACGACAAATGACAAGACAATCGGAATAAGTGAAATTAAACCGAATCGCCAATCAAACGCAATCAGGAATATGAGCAAGCCGATAGGCGTTACAACCGAACCAACCATATCCGGAAGCTGATGGGCAAGATAGGTTTCAGTCGCTCCGGAGCAATCGTTTACAATTTTGCGTAGCTTTCCGCTTCCGAATTTTTCAATTTCGCCCGGCGGTAATTTTACTATTTTGTGCATCATCTGCTTGCGCATATTTGCCTGAACCCTAAAAGCACTTGTGTGTGAGCACATCAATGCAACAATATAAATCAACATTGAAAGTGCGGCAAAAACCACTGCTGTTACGCCGTTTTTCACTATGCCCGTTGCATTTTCAAAATTTGGCATAACATCAAGCACTTCTTTAATTATTTTCCATATATAATAAAACGGAAGAAGTGCAAGCGCACTGCTGACTGCACTGAGCACCAAAGATATATAAGTGAAATACCTATAATTTTCGGCATAGTCCATCAGTCTTGAAAAGTTTGACTCCTTTTTTTCTTTCAATTTAATTCCTCCTATA
Organism: Eubacterium sp.; assembly: GCA_052272245.1. GTDB lineage: Bacteria > Bacillota > Clostridia > Oscillospirales > Acutalibacteraceae > Eubacterium_R. The sequence continues at coordinate 1,037 of DAVZKM010000139.1, read as the reverse complement.
TAAGTATTCAGTTAGTCATCGCTAACTCATATCTAAAAATTAAAGGACCTAAAGCCCTAAAATTTTTGACCAACCTGCGATATAAAAGTCCTGGAATTCGCTGACATATTTTTTAGCGTTTTCTTTTTTCATATCGTGTTCAATAAGCTCAAATATGCCCGAAAACATACCGCTGACAATCATATGGCAAACCGCTTTTTCTATGTTGGGAACATCCTTGTCCTGCGAGCGCAAAGCATCAATGAATTGATAGGTTTCTTCAACTTCAATTTCCACCATATTATGAATAAAGTTCTCGTATGATGTGCCTTCACTTTTGCAAATTATCAGCTTAAACTCGTCAAAGTGTTCGTAAATGTAATCAACAATTTTGTTAAGGCTTGTTCGGCTTTCAACTCCCATATGATTTGCTTTTTCTTCTTCAGGCAGTTTTTCAAAATCCTCCTGCGCAGACATAAATATATTCATTATGGCTTTTGCGTGCTCCTCAACAAGAGCGGCAAAAAGTGCTTCTTTGCCGGAAAAATAGCCATAAAATGCTCCTGTTGTTACACCTGCGGTTTTTACAATATTACGAAGCGAAGCCGAATTAAAATCTTTTTCCAAAAACTCTGCTTTGCCTGCAGATAATATTTTTTTTAGAGTTGTTGATTCCTCATTAGACATTATTCCACCTCATATAACACTGTTATATTGCGTTTAGTATAACACCGTTATATTGTGCTGTCAAGCGTTATAGTTTGAAATTTTCAGAAAAATAATATATTTTGTGAATTTTTGCCAAAAAGCATCAAAAATTGTTGACATCAATAATTTTTTGAATATAATAAAAGTCAAGAATTAGGTCAGATAATGCTAACCTTCTAAATATAATAAACCTAAAACGAAATTGAAAGGAGATTTTGTTATGATTAGTGAATTGGCAGCATTTGCAGGCGGTGTGCTGTTCGGCACGGCAGGAGTTAAAGCTTTGGGAAGCAAGGATGCAAAAAAAGCATATGCTCACACTGCGGCTTTTGGTTTGAGAGTTAAAGACT